>JAIOQD010000199.1 GCA_021413595.1 Bacteroidota bacterium
ATAAACCAAAAAAAATTCTAATTATAGACGATGAATCAGATATTCTGGAATTCCTTTCTTATAACTTTTGTAAAAATGGTTTTCATGTAGCCACGGCAATCAATGGCTTAGAAGGAATTAAAAAAGAAGAATCTGAATTACCTCACTTTATAATTTCAGACATTCTGATGCTGAAACTTGGTGGAATAGAAATGTGTATAGCCAATAGGGAAATTCCGCAATTAAAATTAACGCCATTTATATTTCTTACTGTAGTTAATGACGATTACAAGGTGCTTTACGCAATGCTGTCAGGTGCGGACCAGTATGTGTCAAAGCCCATTAGATTTGAATATCTATTAGATATGGTAAATCAACTAATAGAAGATAAAAATGGTTCTTCAAATAGTATTTCTATTCTAAATTTGAAAAACAATGGATATCTATTTTATTGAACTAAAATGAAACAAACACTTATCCCAGTGATTAAAATCATTTTAATAGATCAGGATTGAGTGTATTTTTGCGCGCAAAATAAGTTTCTGCATTTAAAATTAACATTCTAACCCAAACTAAAATTAGACAACATGAGCATTTCATCAAAAAAAACAGAAACAAAATCTAACCCTTCAAAAAAAGATCTTCAGAAAAAAGTAGCTGATGTTCTAAATGCATTTGTAAAGTCAATAACAACTATTGATACAAAAAAAATAAAAAAGGCGATAAAGCGAGCCAGTAAAACAATTGCAAAATCTGTAAAAAAATCAATCAATGAGAGTTCAATAAATTCCAATTTAAAGAAAACCGCAGCTGTAAGAAAAAGAACTTCAAAAAAATTAAATAAAAAGACTATTGCGAAGTCCTCACCAGAAAACGTGCTTGCTTTATTAAAAAACAAACAAATTAAATCGTTGAAAGAAATTTTGCCAAAAAAAAACAGTAAGAAAATACTTGAAACACCGCGTTATGAGAAAAACCATAAATTTTAAACCAACGAAAATAAAAAAATGAACTGTTTCTGCTTTATACTTCGTTAAAAAATGGCCAACATAAAATTATTCTGAAATTGGCACAAAAAAACATTTTAACAGATGCTCTTAACATAAACATAACACCGGGAACATAATGTTCATATATTCTTAAGATCAGGATAACACCACATCACTTAATCTACCGTAGTTTTGAAGTATAAAATCAAAGCTAATGAAAACGCAGATTATCACTTTTATTGCCATACTAATAACAAGTATAACAATTGCAGGAAACAGCAATAGCATTAAGGAAAAAGACCACACCCAGCTGATTTCTGGTAAGGTAGTTGATAAAATAAGTAGAGAAGAAATTGCAGGTGCAGAAATAAAAATTGACAACAAAATTATCTATACTGATTTAAACGGAAATTTTATTGCAAATGTAAATTTATCAAAAACAGAAGCTTTTGTAACATTCGTCTCCTATAATGATGCAAAAGTTAACATTGAACCCTTTTCATACACTGCTATTGTTATCGAATTAGAGTCAAAATAAACCCGCTAGCCCCATTTTAAAACCTCGCCTAACCTGTGTTAGGGAGGTTTTTTTGTTTTTAATTGCTGCAAATTCAATAATTTACTAAGTTAACTTTACATTAACTTAACATTAAAGTAAAATTATGCGATTTTGCTATCTTTTTTTTAACATTCTTCCTTCCTTTGTATAAGGAATTGTAATTGTTAAAAAATTAAGACTATGAAAAAAATAATTCTATTACTCATTGTATGTCTCACATTAGGGGTATCCGCTCAAAATATAATTTTAAAAGATGGTTTGTATTACACCGATAACGGAAGTTTATACACGGGATCCTATACCTCTTATCTGGCATCGGGAAATAAGAAATCTGTATTTGATATTACGGAGGGTAAAGCAAACGGTACCGTTAAATACTATTATGAAAACGGGACGACAATGGAAACTGGCGCTTTCGATAACAATGAAAAAAACGGACAATGGCTACGCTGGGATGAAGCAGGTCACAAAATAGCCGAGGCGTATTATGTATCCGGAAAGAAAAATGGTATATGGTTAGTATGGGATAATAGTGGAACAAAACGTTACGAAATGATTTATGCGATGGGACAAAAAACAGAAACATGGACCATGTGGGATGAAAATGGGAAGATCAGTAATAAAAAAATTATAGTAGTTTATAATACATTAAAAAAACAAGCCGTATTTAACCGTTGAATTTTTCAGGTGAAACCCGTTTGCATTAAAAATCTAATCTGAATTATACTCCATTTCTGTTAATTCAATGGCATATTCGAAGCGCTATTTTATTGAAAAATCAGCCTCCCAAACTATAACCAACCCCTTTTATTGTTTTAATATATTTACCGCCCAACTTTTCACGGATTTTAAGAATATGAACATCAATAGTTCTATTTTTCGCAATAAAGTCACAGCCCCAGATGGATTGTGAAATTTCGTTTCGGGTAAAGACTTTTCGTGGTGCAGCAGAAAGCAATGAAAGCAGTTCGAATTCTTTACGTGGCAAAATTATTTCGTTCCCATCTTTAAATATAAGGTAACGTTCACGGTCAATAATTAAACCTATAGAATCGTTTTTAATGATCTTTTCCAAATTGGTAGGATGCCTTTTTAACAAAGCTTTTAGCCGGCTTATCAACACCCGCATTTTCGTAGGTTTTATAATATAATCATCAGCACCAGCGTTAAAAGCTGCTATTTGAGAATAATCCTCATTACGTTCGGTATGGAAAACAATTAGTGTATTAATTAATTCCGGTTTGTTCCTAATTTCAAGGCTAATATCAATGCCATCCAATTCCGGCATCAGTAAATCAAGCAAAACAAGTTGAGGGAGTTCATCCAGTGCAAACTGTATCGCTTCACGTGATCTAGTTGATGTTATAACTATGAAACCTTCCGCCTTTAACGCAACATTAATTTCCGACAGAAAATTTTCGTCAGTATCTATTACTAATATTTTAAAATTAGAGTTTGTCATTTTAGCCTTTGAATACAAAGGCTAAAGTAGTATTGCAATATGGCTATTACGTTAAATTAATATTATTTTTACCTTAGGGAATTAACAGGATAGGTTCTTGAGGTGTCACTATCTTCTTTTCTTCCCTTGTATAGCAGGCTGAATTCCGCTGAGTATAGATTGCATGGAATAGAATATAAAGGATCTATATGGATTGTGTTTCATATAAATATTGGATATTCTAACAGTACCACCCTTACCGGGATTGCTATCTTTTACAACTAATTTATTAGCCAGAAATGTTGTAACCTTTTCTTTCAATCCATTTTTTTTACCCTCCTTATTCATTACTTCTATTTCAAGATCGTGATACATAAATTTCATTGTACCATTCGATGAATTTCCATGAGCAACGAAAGAAAAACTTATTGAACACTTTTCCATTTACAATAGCTTTAATACTCTGGTCCTTTGTATAGTATAAAGTATCATTTTTTATCCCGGTAATAATTGCGTTCATCCTATTTACAGTTACTTTTCCTGTTGATAATGCTCCTGGGTTTAACACTTCAAATTTCACTTCAGCATCTTTCATTTCAATAGAATCTACCGAAACAAAAAAAGGAAGTCCTTTTATCATGGCCTGAGGAGAAGGACGTAAAATGGGTTTCAAGGGTAAGGTATTATCACGATAAACATCAATAACACATCCATCAATTTCTATCTTATTAATGACAAGCCAGTTATATTCAAAAAAAGATTTAACATCCATCTTTTTACAACTAACCTTAGAAGAATTAATTTTTGCCCTGCTTATTTGTTGCCCCGCTTCATCAGCAAACTCCTTTTTACTGAAATTTGGAACAAGTTGCAATGAATCTATAACTAAGGTAGAATCTACATAAGACGCAGATAAACTCTTTCCGCACAAAGAATATAAACCATTTCCAAGTTGATAAGAGAATTTATTCATTACCATTTCAAATTTTTCGGCAAAAAACAATCTGTTTTGTTTATCAGTTTCAGGATTTACACTAAATTTTTTAATTGATATGCTATTATCATTGGTAGAAAAAACAGATAAAGTATCAATTCCATTTTTATAAATATTGAACCGAGAATTCATTATATCAATATGATCAATAGAAATTGAATTGAGTTTTTTAGAAAAGGCAGAGTATAAAGAAAAATTATCGTCAGTACCTTTGTTTTCCTTTAACGGCATTCGTTCGGAACCTTGAAATATGGAAACCTGAGGCTCTTCAAATTCCACTCTGTTTATCAATAGATCACGACCTTTTAAATAAGGTATTATAGAAAAATCAATAACTCTCAACACTTTTGCTTTAAAAAGATATTGGGCTTTTGGACTTGGCTTGAGTCTTGAAGGAGCTATTGCCAGATTATTAACAGTTATTGTATATGAAAATATATTAATACTTAATCCATCCACAGATAATACATATTCACCATGAGTGGATTCTGAAATCCGCTCTTTAACATTTTCAATTAATTTTTTATTGAAATATACATTGAGTAATACCCCAACAATTATAAAAAGTACAACAAAAAATAAAAGAAAATAGCCTAAACCACGTATTACTTTGGATACTCGCATGACTATTAAATTCAGGCACCGGTGATAGTGCACCACAAATATAGGCAAGTATGCGCCCAATTTAACTTATGACTCTCAAATATTTTTAATTCGTTTTTTTTACTAAATGGCACCATGAATTTATACAATGTGTGAATCATGTAACTTAATTCAAAAGTTATACAATACTTATAAAAATTGAGGTACTCACCTTTGTGCCGTTTGGTATCAAAACAGAACTCGCATTTTTATTTATAAAAAAATTAACAAATGGAAATATCAAAAGCATATTTAGCGAAGCAATCTGAAAAAACCAATACAGAAGCTTTCTTACCTGTTATTTCTAAGCCGGTTCGGGAAGAGTATATAGAAGTGGAGCCGAATGTTCGTCTTCATATAACTGATGCCGGTGAAGGCAAGCCAATCGTTTTATTGCATGGTTGGCCCCTTAGTAATGAGATGTATGAATATCAGTATAACGATTTAGTTAACAATAATTTCAGAGTTATAGGAATTACGTTAAGAGGTTTCGGAAAATCAGGTAAACCTTTTGGAGAATATAACTATGATATATATGCCAATGATATTAAAAAGGTTCTTTGCAAATTAAATATAACAGGTGCTGTGTTGGGAGGCTTTTCAATGGGTGGTGCAATCGCAATCCGTTTTGCATCAACTGACAACGGGGCGCATGTTTCCAAGCTTGCTTTATTTGGAGTCGCAGCCCCTATATGGACGCAACGTGATGACTATCCATACAATTTTAGTGAGTATGCGTTAAATGAATTAATTGAATTAAACTATCGGGACAGACCACAACTTTTAACTAATGTGGGGAAGATATTCGCAGCCACAGAAACTTCATTAAGTTTAGGAATCAACTCATGGCTATTGGGTCTTGGATTAAATTCATCATCTCACGCTATGGCACAAAGTTTAATTGCTTTAAGAGACACAGACTTAAGAAATGATTTGGCAGCAATTTCAATACCAACTTTAATCATGCATGGCAAAAAAGACAAAATATGCACGTTCCAAATGGCAGAAGAAATGAAATCACGTTTAATCAATTCTTACCTAATTCCTTTCGAAAATAGTGGCCATGCATTGCTTCTTGAAGAATCCGTTAAATTTAATAAGGAACTTATCCGATTCGCAACTTAAAATCATTACAAAATATCTGAATTATATTCGCAAAGTGCTTTTCAATAGTATTAAAAGTTTAGAAAGAATAAAGAAAACTACTTAAAATAAATTAACCCTTAGAATAACCTATAAACAAAGATAATTACACAATTTAATCATAAAAATGAATTTTAAAATTAAGGATTTAGGAAAGATATTTAAATTGACTTTTAAGGAATGGAACAGAAAAGATCCTTTCCGACAAAGTGCTATCATCGCATACTATTCTATCTTCAGTATACCAGGATTATTAGTGCTCATTATTACGATAACGGGATATTTTTTTAGTAAAGAAGCTGTCCATCAAAATATATTTGATCAAATCTCCAGCACTATGGGGGGTGATATCGCTCAGCAAATTGAAGGGATGTTAACAAAAGCAGGAGAAGCCGAATCAACTATTTGGGGCTCAATAATTGGCTTTGTTATACTGCTGGTAGGGGCAACTGGCGTGTTTGTGGAATTACAAAAAACACTAAATGAAATTTGGCAGGTAAAAGTTGTTGTTAAAAAAGGGATTTTACCACTCCTAAGAGCAAGACTTTTTTCATTTGGATTAATTTTAGCCATAGCCTTTTTGCTCCTGATATCTTTAGTTGTTTCTGCAGCATTAGTAGCAATGAGTAATTGGATTACAATTGATGCGTCAGGGTTTATTGCTGTACTATTTAATGTTCTCAATTTTATTCTTTCTCTAGTGGTAATATCAATCCTTTTTGGACTAATGTTTAAAATTTTACCGGATGCTAAAGTAAAATGGGAACATGTTTGGTTGGGCTCTT
>JAIOQD010000200.1 GCA_021413595.1 Bacteroidota bacterium
GATGCATTATAAACTACTGCCTCATCAAGCAAAATAAGATTCTGATCAGGTCCACCTCCACGCACATAAAAACCGGTATTACCTTCCCCGGCAGATTTTACGCCCGGCAATAATTGAATGGTTTTTAAAACATCAACCTCCCCCATGAAGGCTGGAATCTTTTTAATTTCTTCCATGTCCATTTTAACAGAACCAACAGAAGTACTTGAAACATTTTTATCGCTTTTTTCTGAAACCACCTCCACTTCTTGTGTGGTAATTACTTCCGATCTCATGTCCACATTTAAGCGAATATCTTTATCGAGTACAATTTCTTTAATATAATTTTCGTAACCAAGGTAAGAGACCACTAAATGATAGGTCCCTTTTTCAACAGTAATGGAATAAAAACCATATTGATTACTGTTTGCACCTTTCAGCAATTCTCTGATGTACACATTTGCTCCTATACTATACTCACCGGTACCGGCATCTTTTACATAACCGCTGATGGTATATTTTGTTTTTTCCTGAGCATATAGATCAGAAAAAAAACTGAGAGATACTACTGCAAAAATAAAAAAATGTCTAAAACAAAAATGTTTCATAAAAAATACCAATTTTAATTTGGCGTGTGAAAGCAAATGTAAAGGTGCTTACATTATTACAGTGCAATAAATAGGCCCATTATAGAATCCGAAGTATTGGGTGTAAAATTATAGAGTTTTTTCGATTTAGGTGCTTTCTTATTTTATATTTTACAAATGATCTTAATCAATTTCGGGGATGGTGTTATATTCAAGTGTTTTTATTGCCCTGTTTTGAACTAAAAAGCAATTGGAGTCTGAAAATTAACCCTAGCAGATTCTTCATTGAAGAACCTGTTAGGGTTTGTATAAGCATTGATTCATAAAGTGATAAACACTAAAATAGTGCTGATTAATTTCTTACAAAACTTGCATTATTTTGTTGAACGCTTTTGTAATTTTCGTAGCGGTTCAAAATTTCTTTAACATACATAAACGTTTCCTGACCTCTACAATAGCCACATTTTACTACGGGATCATTGTAGATCATAGGATTAGATTTTTGCAGCACCATGTACTCAACATTATGAAACCATAAATTCGGGTCCTTTCCATACTTTGAAGCAAGGTTACGAGCATCAATCACATGACCTAATCCAACATTATAAGATGCGAGAATAAATTTTATACGCTCCTCCTTATAGGAGATACGATGTTTCCAGTATTTATCCAGATCCGAAATATAACTTGTTCCTGCTTTAATACTTTGCTCAGCTGTTTGGTAAGTACTATCAAGACCATACCTTCTGGCTGTTCCTGGCACAAGCTGCATGAGACCATTTGCGCCCGCCCAAGACTGGGCAGTGGCTATAAAATGCGACTCCTGGTAAACCATAGAAGCCAGTAGTTGCCAGTCCCAGCCTATTTTTTCGCTATATACTTTAATCATTTCATCATATTGAGAAATACTACCTCCTCTATAAGAAAAACGATTATTTTCAGCTCTGTTCACAACTTTTTTAGCACTTTTAAAATACTTATTATAGGCTAAAGTCGATTCCTTGGATTTTTTTATTTTCTCCATCCAGTTACTTAATTCAGTATTTAACAATGGAGATTGTTTTCGTATTGCCCAAGCGATCTGTTGTGGAAAACTAATTGGAGTTTCTATGTCAATATTGGCATAATAGGTTTGGTTATTAAGTGCAATATTTTCATCCGCTACCGTATAATCAATTTCCCCTCTGGCAACTCTCCTTATCAACTCCTCGGTATCAACTCCACCCGAAGCCTCAGTAATATTAATTTTCCCACCAATTTCTTCCGACAAGCTTACCAGCCTGGTGTAAAAAGAAGAGCCTTTCCGAACTTCAATATTTTTCCCATCAAGATCAAGAATATTTCTGATAAGTTTTTTATTCAGTTTATTTTGGTCGAGGGTTTCCCAATTATCGGGCTTGCGTTGAATAAGAACCTGGCGTGTTAACATTAAAGGTTCGGTAAAATCCACAATGGCCATCCTTTCCTGAGTAACTGTTAAATTGGCTGCTATGATATCAACCTCACCATTATTAAGTTGATTAAAGATAGCGTTCATGTCTTTAACAATTACCAATTCAAGTGTAACCCCTATATTTTTTGCGAAGGAATTCAGTAATTCGAATTCGAAGCCCATAGAGTCGCCTTTGTAAATGTAAAAACCTGTTGAACTATTTTCAGTTAATACAATAAGTTTCCCTCGTTTTTTTATTTCATCCAAATCGAAGTTAACACAATTAAGAGAATCGTTTTCAGAATTTGGATCAATTCGGCTAAAAAAGTCAAACGGATAAATGCATATTATTCCGTAAAGAATAATTAGAGATAAAGCTAGTTTGTTTTTGGGATCTGAAAAAATCATAATACCCTCCTTTTTTTAAAGAACATAGCTTATTTACGGTATTAAAATACTTAAGTTTCAATTTACAGGTCTTTTAACCGCATAAAGTTAATAACAATGCCTCCGACAAACGAAGATATCTCCCTCTTTTTGAGTTAGTTATAACGCACACTGAAATAGTTTAGATTATTCCGATATTGCGGACAGATGCAGAAACAATTTTTACCTTTTAGCAAACAATTTGCTTATACTTTTGGCGTGAGGGATGGAGCATAATGATCAATCTCATTAGCGTTCTATTGGTTTATTTGTATTTATCTCCTATAAGCAACGGTTTGCCGAAGCATCCACACTTACGCAAATTTGTGCGTTAGCCTCTTGAGAAGTATTTATTATTGTTTAAAGACTATACTACCGTTTTTTATTAATCGAACTCAGGTTATTACTAACGTAAAATTAATCATAAACTATAATGAGTTTGGGTTATATAAATTAACCAGACATGACAGAATTTACCCGATACACTCTAAAATAACCTTACAAGCCGCTTCAATTTCTTCTTCAGTAATAGTAAGAGGTGGTGCAATACGCATGGAATGTGAATTAAATAAGAACCAATCCGTAATTACACCTTTTTCAATGCACTTATCAATTATCTTTTTGTTTTGTTCATAGCTTTCGAACTCAATAGCGAGTAATAATCCTTTACCGTTTATTGATTTTATTTTTGAATGTTTTAATAAGCTGCGAAATTATTTCTCTTTTTTTTCAACCTGTTCAATTAATTTTTCTTCCAACAAAACAGTTAATGTAGCTGCACTTGCAGCGCAAGAAACCGGATGGCCTCCAAATGTGGTAATGTGTCCAAGATGCGGATTATGGGTGAGTGAGTGCATAATCTCTTTAGACGAAATAAAGGCTCCAATCGGCATTCCGCCACCCATCCCTTTTGCTAAACAGAGTACATCAGGAATGAAATCATAATGTTCAAAAGCAAATAGCTTTCCTGTTCTTCCAAACCCACATTGTATTTCATCTGCTACAAGGATTGCTCCCACTTCGTTGCAACGTTTTTTTAGAAGTTTTAAAAAATCATTTTGTGGAACAACCGCACCGGCTTCGCCTTGAATTGTTTCTATTATAACTGCGGCAGTATGAGTGGTTATTTGTTTTATGTCACTTATATTATTATATTCGATTTGCCTGATATCAGGTAACAAGGGGCGGAATGCATTTTTAAATTCTTCATTACCCATTATGCTTAAACTGCCATGTGTGCTGCCGTGATAGGCGTTTTTGAACGATATGATCTCTGTTCGTCCGGTATAGCGTTTTGCCAGTTTCATGGCTCCTTCTATGGCTTCGCTTCCTGAATTAACAAAATAAACTGAACTCAAATTTTCTGGCAGGTGATCTGATAAAATTGATTTTGAATAGCAGCTACTACTTTCGGGTGACGATGACCTACATTGCTAACGGAAATGCCGGAAATTAAATCCATATACCGTTTTCCCGAAACATCAATTAAATAGATGCCTTCCGCCTTTTCAATTTCTAAAGCTAAAGGGGTTTCACTTGTTTGGGCAAGATGATTAAAAAAAAGTTGGCGTTGTGTTAGTGTCATAATTTAAAAGTTTAAAGTTAAAATTCAAAAGTTAAAAGAAGAAAAGAATACATTTTTCGCTTCTAACTTTTGACTTAAAAACTTTGAAATTTTTCTTCATTACCAGATCTTAACTCTGATATTTTCATCACGATACATCGCATCCCCCTTTGTGATATTAAATGCGTGGTAAAATTCATCAATATCAGAAAGAGGACCGTTAATGCGGAACTCTGCAGGAGAGTGGACATCACTCATGATTTGTTTTGCCAAGGATGCATCGGTACGGTTCACCATCCAGGCGTATGCATAGGATAAAAAGTAGCGCTGAGCAGGCGTGTATCCATGCATTTTTTCTGTGGATTGCCCTTGCTTAGTTTTTTTGAATGCTTCATAGCCCATAATTACACCACCAAGGTCTGCAATGTTTTCACCCTGTGAATTTTCTCCTTTTACATGCATATTGTCGAGCACCGTATAATCATTGAATTGCTGAACTATTAATTTTGTTTTAACAACAAATTTTTCACGATCTTCTTTTGTCCACCAGTCTTTTAAGTTTCCCTGCTCGTCATACAAACTTCCCTGGTCATCAAAACCATGGGTAATCTCGTGACCAAATGTGGAACCTCCTACAATGCCATACAATACAGCATCGTCAGGCATCCGGCCTTCAAATCCCGGAACAATAATATTGCATGCAGGAACTACAATTTCATTGTTTGTGGGGCTGTAATAGGCATTGTATGTTTGCGGAGACATATTCCATTCGTTACGATCAACTGGTTTGCCGTATTTATTGATCATAAAATTGTATTCCCATTTACTCACATTTATTGTATTTTGAACATAGCTGCTCCTGTCAATCTCCAGATTGGACATATCTTTCCATTTATCAGGATAGCCTACTTTCATATTTATTTTACTCAATTTACTTAATGCTTTTTGTTTAGTGGCATCCGTCATCCAATCCAAAGCCTTGATATGATCGGCATATACATCACGAATATTGTTTCCAATTTCCAGTAATTTTTCTTTAGTTCCCATTGGCAAATATTCCTCAACATAAACTTGTCCGATTAGCTCACCAAGTGCATCGTCTGTGCTTTCAACGATTTTTTTCAAACGTATTTTTTGTTCTTTTACGCCCTCAAGCACCGTTGAATAAAAATAGAAATGTTCGTCTTCAATTTTCTTGTTTAAACAATCAGCATAGTTATTTAATAATGTCCATTTTAAATAAAGTTTCCAATCGGCAATCGTTGTTATTTTCAAATTTGTTTCCAAAGCAGTAAAAAATTCTGGCTGTCCAACTATAATTGTATCCACGTTTTTTAGACCCAAACTAGTCATGATTTCAGACCATTGGATAGATGGGGTTAATT
Organism: Bacteroidota bacterium; assembly: GCA_021413595.1. Taxonomy (GTDB): domain Bacteria; phylum Bacteroidota; class Bacteroidia; order 2-12-FULL-35-15; family 2-12-FULL-35-15; genus 2-12-FULL-35-15. Next base: position 5,374 of record JAIOQD010000200.1, read on the forward strand.
TGTTGACTTCTGAAATTGACATTTTATTGTAGTTTTTATATGGATCACGTAAATCCTCCATTTTTCTACTGGCTTTGGCAATAGCTGTTTCCAACTTAATAATACTTTCGCTATTTGCTGAAGAAGTTTTTTCATCCGTACCTATTAACTGAAACATTGATTTTATATGTTTCGCATACGCAATGCGGATCTCGCTTGTACGGGGATCCGTATTAAAATAATAATCGCGTTCGGGCAAACCTAAATTGCCCTGTGCAATGTAAACAGCATTCTTGGCGCTGTTTTTTTCATCCGGTGCTATTCCAAATGAAAACATAGACGATACTTCAAGTGTTTGCAGGTGAGCAACTGCTCCAAGTAATTCGGGAATATTTTTTACAGCATCAATTTTAATAAATTCGTCATTCAAGCCTGAATACCCAGCCTTTTCAATGCTTACCGTATCCATTCCTGCAAAATAAAAATCACCTATTTTTTGTTTGTTACTTCCCTTTTTTAATTGAGTATTGGCAACAGACGATTCACATATTTTGCGGATCGATTCATTGATAGTATCCTGTATGGTTCGGAAAATCCCGTTACTTTTTTCTGATGATGGAATTGGATTTTGTTTAAACCAATTATTGTTTGCAAATAAAAAGAAGTTTTGCCCCGGAGTAAAAGAAGAATCAATATGCTCTGCAATAGGATCAGATAGATCACCTGTGGCTTCTGATTTTTTTGTTGAACTGTTGCAAGCAAAAAGAAGAATTGCCGGTGTTGCAAGTAGAATAAAGTTTTTTTTCATTTTAAAAATGATTAGACAGATTTAAAAACAGATTACACAGATTATCTCTTTTTATCTCCAATTTACGTTTATTGATTAATGACTGTTTCATTTATTTTATTTAGTTCTCTTTCCTTTGGAGAGAGGAAGGGGGGAAGTGTTATTTTGTTAATTGTTTAAAAACATCTTCTAACCGCTGTTCTTCCTTGTGAAGTGTAAGTACAGCCATTCCGTTTTTTACAGCAAATTGAAAAATGTCAGTACGGATATCTTTTTCTGTTCGTGCTTCAATTTGCCAAATGTTTCCTTTTATATTTTTAGCATCGAATACGTCTTCAATATTTTTCAATGCGATCAAAGATGTTTCTTTATCGAACTCCACAGTGATATATTGTGTATTATTTGATTGTGAATTTTGTAAAACGGATGTAATGTCATTAGCTACAATTTTCCCATTGTTTACTATGATCACACGATTACAAACGGCTTCTACTTCCTGCATAATATGTGTTGAAAGGAGTATCGTTTTTTGTTTTCCTATTTCAATGATAAGGTTGCGTATTTCTTCTAACTGATTAGGATCTAAACCGGTTGTAGGTTCATCTAATATTAATACTTTGGGGTCATGAATCAACGCCTGTGCAAGCCCTACCCGTTGGCGATAGCCTTTTGAAAGTGCACCGATCTTCTTTTTTTGTTCAATTTGCAAACCTGTCATTTCAATCATTTCGGAAATACGTGATTTCACATTTTTTAAATGGTGTAAGCCCGAAATAAATTCAAGATATTCTTTTACGTACATATCCAGATAAAGTGGATTGTGCTCCGGAAGATAACCTACATTTTTACGTACTTCTAAACTTTTTTCTGCTACATCATATTCACAAACAGAAGCTTCTCCTGAGGTTTGTGGGATAAAACAGGTTAAAATTTTCATCATGGTAGATTTTCCAGCACCATTTGGCCCAAGAAAACCAACAACTTCACCTGTATTCACTTCAAAGGATACATTATCCAATGCACGTTGTTGACCATAAATTTTTGTGATGTTGCTTACTTTTATTGACATGGTTACAGATAACGAATTATTACGAATTTACGAAACGGTGTTTGTCAACTGTGCATTTTTTTTTGCCAATTGTTGAATTGCCTGCTGCAAAATTGTTCAATTGTTTTAATTGTTCATACAAAGCTAATTCTTTTTAATAAATTTGATGTTCTAAAAATCGTTAAAAAAATCCTTTTCCTTCCGATGGAATGAATTTGTTTCTTCGGCATGAATAATAAGGGGATAAGGAGAAATGAAATGAAAGGCGTAGTAATAAAATCGACAGGTAGCTGGTACACCGTTTTAAACGAAAGCGGAACAATAGTGGAATGCGGCATAAAAGGGAAATTTCGTATCCAGGGTATTAAAACCACTAATCCCATTGCTGTTGGTGATAAGGTAGCGTTTGAAATGGAAAATGATGGGCGAGGTGTTATTCATGCGATAGAGGATCGCAAAAATTACATCATCCGTAAATCCAGTAATTTATCCAAGCAATCGCATATTAGTGCTGCTCATATGGACATGATGAGTGAATTGGATGGATTTATAAGTGTTTATCAGAAAATAGGATACCAATGTTATAAGGTTTCTGCAACAGAAAAAACGGATATTAATTTGCTGAAAGAATTAACGAAAGATAAGATCACCTTGGTATCAGGGCATTCGGGGGTGGGAAAGTCCACATTAGTAAATGCCATGGATTTTAACCTTGATCTAACAGTTGGTGAAATTTCAGATGCTCATTTTAAAGGGAAACACACTACCACTTTTGCCGAAATGCACCAGCTGACTTATGGAGGCTTTATAATTGATACACCTGGCATAAAAGAATTAGGTTTGGTAAATATGGAAAAGGAAGAAATTTCAAATTATTTTCCGGAAATGCGCGCTTTAAAAAATCAGTGTAAGTTTAATAATTGTGTACACTTAAATGAGCCTAAATGTGCCGTTATTGAAGCGGTGGAGCAAGGTGAAATAGCACAGTCGAGATACAATAGTTATATTGGAATAATGAACGGAGAAGAGTTGAATATTCCGCATTAATTTTTCCCGGAGAAATGTTTTTATGAAAGTTGTAATTCAGCGTGTTACTAAAAGTTCTGTTACCATCGATGGGAAATTAAAAAGCTCCATTGGCTTGGGAATACTTGTTTTAGTGGGTATTGAAGATGCCGATACGGTAGATGATATTATTTGGTTAAGTTCGAAAATTATTAATCTCCGGATTTTTAATGATGAAAATGGGGTGATGAATTTATCTTTAAAAGGGTTAGATGCTGAGCTGCTACTTATTTCTCAATTTACATTACAGGCTTCAACAAAAAAAGGAAACCGACCATCGTATCTCAAGGCATCAAAACCTGAAATTGCTATTCCTCTTTATGAAAAAATGATCGCTCAATTAGAGAGTGATTTAGGAAAACCAATACAAACAGGACAGTTTGGCTCTGATATGAAAGTTGAATTATTGAATGACGGCCCCGTGACCATTATTATTGACACAAAAAACAGGGAGTAAATACTATTCTTTAGTTAGCAACTGCGTAGCGTAAATTATAAAACCTATTAGATAAGATCAGTCATTTTTTTCTTAACACCTTCATATTCTTCTTCAGTTATTTTTACCCAATTTTTTTCATAATCAAAAGTGAGATCATAAATATAATTCCTGTCTGGTAAAATGGCAACTTTAAATTGATGGATGCTGAATTTGCTTCCCATCACTTGAATTTCTTCCCATTCCTCATTAGAAATGACCTTAAAATACGTTCGCTCATGGGGGTATTTTCGATATTGCGGATAAGTGATTGTTTTTTGCATAGGATAAAGATAAAAAGTATAAGTAATTTTCCTGAAAGGAATTAAAGATTGGTTACAAATTCATGCTGTAATATCGTATGAAATTTGTTAACGATTCAGAATTTCCATAAAACATTGTTTCATACCTCTCTATTCAAAAAGGATAGTTTTTCCATATAATTAACCTCAATACTTGGAAAACCGAATTCTTCCACAACTTTTCCTTTTATTAAATAACATCCTTTACCAATAAATGGATGTTTGGCCAGTGCATTAGGAAAATGAGTGGTATCAAAAAAATAACCGTTCGAATCAAGAAAAGTTCCAAATGACATATCCTGGCCTTTTATAGTTCTTGTACGTTTATGAGTTACATAATATCCAATGATAGAAATGTTTTCATTTACGTGTTGAATTAATTCCTGAACATTCAAATTGTTTTTAACAGGATCTTTTAATAATGAAAAAGGAGAACAGAGGGGGAAACCTAATATTTCAATCTCGTCTAAGGCATCATCATAAGGGTGATGCTGTAATGCAGGAAGTTGAAATTCCTTTTTAGAGATCTCAAAAAGTTCTTTTTTAGGTGCGGTTTTTTTCTGACTTCCAAGTATGCTATGTATTTCCCATAGTAATTCTTTTTTTGATTTTCCAATAAAACGAAAGGCTCCTATACGTATTAATATTCTGAGTTGTTCAACAGAAATACTAACACGTTTAATAAAGTTTTCCAGATTTTTGAAATCACCGTTTGCTGTTCGCTCTGATAGCAGCACCTCAACCGTTGCTTTCTCTAATTCTGCTAAATGGATAAATCCTAAATAAATATCATCATTATATATCGTGGTCAAGTATTCGCTTCTATTCACACAAGGTACCAATATGCTGGCTCCTGACATTTTTGCTTCATGGATATAATTTT
>JAIOQD010000201.1 GCA_021413595.1 Bacteroidota bacterium
GTGTTAAATAAAAAATCAGATGTAAGTGTTGAAATATATAACACTATTGGCCAAAAGGTGGAAACACTTGTAAATAGTAGTCAGGCAGCAGGGGAGTATAAATACAATTTCAGTGCAAAAGAAAAAGGATACAATGCCGGAGTTTATTTTGTGAAGATGATAGTTGATGGAAACATAACAATGAAGCGGGTTGTGGAGATGGAATAAAAATCTTTTGTTCTTTTCTTTGCATTTTATTAAGCCTTTGCATTTCTTAAAAACGCCTTCTCACAAGTTCTCGATTACGCTCGAAATGACTATTCCTGCTGTCATTTCGAGCGTCTTCGAGAAAGCGCAACAGCCACCGAGACTAAATTCCAACTCTTATTTATTTAAGCAGCAGGATAATTAACAGTATAATGCAACCCCCTGCTTTCTTTTCGCTGACGAGCATGTTTAATGATGATATAAGCAACATTGATCAGGTTACGAAGCTCACACAATTTTGGTGAAATAGTGGTTTTTAAATACAGGGCTTCATTCTCTTTGTAAAGAATTTCCAACCTGTCGAATGCACGCTGTAGGCGCAAATCAGAGCGAACAATACCAACATAATTTGTCATTATAGCTTGTACCTCACGCAGCGTTTGGGTGAGTAAAACCATTTCTTCGGGATGGTGTGTTCCTTCTGCATTCCAGTCGGGGATGGTTTCGCAATAGTGAATTTTTTTTATTTCTTCGATAGAATCTAATGCTGCATTGTGGGCATACACTACTGCTTCGAGCAAGGAGTTGGAGGCTAAGCGATTTGCCCCGTGCAAACCCGTTGCAGAGCATTCTCCTATTGCATACAATTGTTTGATGGAACTTCTCCCTTTTTTATCCACCTTAATCCCTCCACACATATAGTGTGCAGCAGGCACTACGGGAATATAATCTTTCATCATATCAATTCCCAAACTCAGGCATTTTTGATAAATATTAGGGAAATGTTTTATCAATCCATCTTTATCCAAATGACGGCAATCTAAATACACATAGTCATCCCCACGTATTTTCATTTCATTGTCTATTGCACGCGCAACAATATCACGAGGGGCAAGCGATTTCCGTTCATCATATTTTTGCATGAACTCTTTTCCGTCTATCGTTTTTAATACTCCGCCAAAGCCTCTCACAGCTTCTGAAATTAGGAAAGATGGGGTTTCTCCCGGATTGAATAAAGAGGTAGGATGAAATTGATAAAACTCCATTCCTTCCACTCTGCCTTTTGCACGATACACCATTGCTACTCCATCGCCTGTTGCGATAGAAGGGTTGGTGGTGGTTGAATAAACATTACCCGCTCCTCCGGTTGCCATCAAAACAATTTTAGCAAGAATAGTTTCTGTTTTATTTGTACGCAAGTTTAATACATAGGCACCATAACATTCAATATCAGGTGTTCGGCTATTTACCTCAATACCCAAGTGATGTTGCGTTAAAATATCTATGGCAAAATAATGATCCAGAATTTCGATGTTGGGATGTTTGTGAACCGCAGCTAAAAGCGCACGTTCAATCTCAAAACCGGTATTGTCCTTATGGTGTAAGATGCGGTGTTCGGAGTGTCCGCCTTCTTTTGCCAGATCATATTCACCGTTTGCTGTTTTATCAAACTTTGCTCCCCAGGCGATGAGTTCATTTATTCGTTCAGTAGATTCAGTAATGACCATTCTCACCACCTCTTCATCGCAAATTCCATCACCGGCAATTAAGGTATCTTCAATATGCTTTTGGTAGGAATCAGGATGATGCATCACCGCAGCTATTCCTCCTTGTGCATATTTGGTGTTGCTTTCATCCTCATTGGCTTTAGTAATCATACACACTTTACCATAAGGTGCCACTTTCAAGGCATAGCTCAATCCCGCAATACCGGAACCGATAATTAGAAAATCTGTTTTTTTGTTCATAAATAAGAATAGATATTAGATGTCAGATACAAGATATGAGATAAATTTTTTTGTATTCAAACAAAAAAATCTTCCATCTTCCATCTCAGATCTCACGTCTATTATATTAGTATCTTTGTATCTGTCCTGATAGCTATCAGGATAATCATTCAAAATTAACAAATAGATTCGAGATATTGTATTTGAGTACGGAGGATTAAAAAACATCTTAAACTTTTTCAGAAAAAAAAGGATATTGTCTCACACATAAATTAGTATAAAAATAAAAAATGGACACATTCGTTAAAAAGCCCGTGGTTGTTTATGCTGAAAGCACACCCAATCCGGCATCAATGAAATTTGTTGCCAATCAGGTATTGGTGCAAAATGGTGCAACAGCGCAATACTTATCAAAGGCAGAAACAAAAGGATCGCCTCTTGCGGCAAAACTATTTGAATTTCCCTTTGTTAAGGCTATTTTCCTGACAAGTAATTTTGTAACGGTTTCAAAAACGGATACTATTCAATGGGAAGATGTGACTCAAGAATTACGTGATTTTATTAAAACGTATATCAATGAAGGTCACCCGATAATCACTGAAGCACCAACAACTGAAATGCCTGTTGATAATACATTTGCTGCAAAAAAGGAAATGTTTACCGAGCATATTGCTCCTTCAACTGAATTGGAAGTGAAAATTGTTGAAATACTTGAACAATATATTCGACCTGCAGTTGAAAGTGATGGAGGAAGTATTACTTTCAAAAGTTTTAACGAGGGTGTTGTTACTGTTCAGTTAAGAGGCTCTTGCAGTGGTTGCCCATCTTCTGCCATTACCCTAAAGGCTGGTATTGAAGGGCTTCTTAAGCGAATGATACCTGATGTAAAAGAAGTTGTTGCGGAAGCGATGTGATTTTAAGATAAAAATTGAAGATATATCTTTGTAAAAACAAGCTCTGAAATTTTTTTTTCAGAGCTTGTTTTTTTATGTGCGTCAGGCATGATTCTGATTGAAACTGAAAAAAGTTCAACGTGACAATGCTTTTAAAGAATCACATATAATACAGTTTTGCCATAAGTTATATTGAAAAAAAATTCACTTTTTTGTCCATCAAAATAGCTGCGGCTTTTGGTATAAAGCATAAGGTTTTTCTTTAAAAATGTATTTTTTTCACAACTATCCGAAAGTAAAAAAATAAAAAGGAGCGAAAAAATTTCAAATCTTTGAGGTAACCAAACCGACTAAAGACTTGAGCCTTTTCCGCAGAAACAAAAATAACAATAAACCTGTAATTCGCCAGATTATAGATTTAATTCCAAAACACCTGTTAATTCTGTGTGTAAGCAAATTCAAGAGCGATAAATACTGTTATAAATATAAAACATACGACCAATTAGTAAGCTCTTTTGTTCGGACAGCTTTGTATATCCTTAAATATGATATCAGCCATCAGCCCCAAAGGGCATTTGCAATTTATGATTATTGATGGAAGATTTAACGGTGATGTGTTTATTAAATTTTTGAAAACAGATGGTAAGATATAGTAAAGAAAAAGTATATTTTGTAACAGATGGCCATCCTGCATATAAAACAAAAAAATTAAATTCGTGGTTACAAGAAAATAAAAAACGAATAGAAGTATTTCTTCTTCCGATATAGCCCCGAACTAAACCCACAAGAATATGTGAATCAAGATTTGAAAACAAATATAATTGGCAAAAAAACGCCCTATTAACAAGGCTCAGATGAAGGATAACGTAAATGAATTTATGCTAAAACGAAAAAAAGATAAAAGTCAAGTACAAAAGTACTTCCATGTAAGCCACGTTAAATACGCAGCATGATCCTTTTATACATACTAAATGACTAAACGATTAATAATTGCTTTTCCTGTTTCTATTCAGGTTATTAAATATCAACCACTAACAGGGCGATCATTTAACAGGCTCTGTCATA
>JAIOQD010000202.1 GCA_021413595.1 Bacteroidota bacterium
AACCAATGGCGATGAAATTAAAAAAGCCAATGTTACTCCTAAAGGAATACCACCCTTTACAAAACCTATAAATAAAGGAACAGATGAGCAGGAACAAAATGGTGTTATAGTTCCGAAAAAGGAGGCAATGAAATAATCAAAGCCATACCACTTACGTTTGGTTAAGAAATTACGGACTTTTTCAATGGGGAAATAAGAATTGATAATCCCCATTAAAAAAGTAATGAACCCTAACAAAATAAATATTTTGATTGTATCAAATACAAAAAAGTTTAACGCATCGCCCACCTTAGAGCCATGCGTTAAACCAAACATAGTGTAAATTAACCAATCAGCGAAATACTGTAACCAATCAAACATATCTTAAAAAATTAGCAGCAATTGGGTTTACTGCAATCACAGTTTCCTGCATCACTTGTGTTTACTTTTTCTTTTTCAGTTGTTGGCGTGCAGCACGATTCTGAGGAATTATCAGTTGTATCACAACAACCACTATTTTGTGTATTATCTAATGCTGAAGTTGTATCTCCTTTAGTTGGAAATCCTTTTTGCGCCCAACGGATCATACCATGCTCCATATTCACTACCTTGGTATAACCATGATTTACTAAAAAGCCAGCGGCTCTTAAACTTCTCCCACCACTTTTACAAACCACTACAACTTCTTTGTCTTTTGGTATTTCGGTATAGTGATCTTCAAATACACTTAATGGAATATTAATAATGTTAGGGACTTCGTAAGCCAGTTGAGCTACTTCATCCTTTTCACGAACATCAACTAATAATGCACCATTTTTTACCCATTCTTGAGTGGTAGTAGGGCAAATTTCTTTTACTAATGTTTGCTTTTCCATGTTAATTTATTTTATTCGGTTAATAATTATAATTTTTTTCTAAACATTCTGTAGTTTTTTAAAACTGCAAAAGATAAAATTTTGGATTGTTTCAAATGGTGTCTTGTGATCAACTACTATACATTTAATTTTCTCAAAAAACTTAGTTAGGAGATCAGTCATTGATGTTTCAGAATATTGCTTGATTTTTATTCCGCTACATTTTTCCGGACCTTCCTCCGAAAAAGTTCCAATTACCAATACTCCTGTTGCGCTAATACTTTTTTGAACTGTATTTAGATAGCTTTCAATTTCTTGATCTTTTGTAAGGAAATGAAAGGCTGCACGGTCATGCCAAAAATCATATTTCTCAGTTGGCTTAAAATTGGCAGCATCAGCAACTATCCATTTTACTGCGTTTGCGCGCTTACCAAGCCTTTGTTTAGCCTTTTCAAGTGCAACCTCTGAAATGTCAAGAACTGTAATATCTTTATATCCTAAGTCAAGTAAATTATCAACAAACAAACTATCGCCACCACCAACATCTATTATTTTTGCCGATGTTGAAACATTGAACTGTTTTAGGAAGTTTAATGAAGTTTCAGGGGTAGTCTGAAACCAACTAACTTCACTCAGTTGTTTTGTTTGATAAATGTTTTCCCAATGTTTTTTTTTGTCAAAATTCTCCATGTTGATTTATTTTTAGGCAGTTAATAATTGTTTTATTTCGTTAATGTCGGCAACTCTGCCTTTAACTTTAATAACATCGTCAATCATCAATACAGGTGTAGTTAACACATTGTATTTCATCATTTCTTCGATGTCTTCAATTTTGATTACTTCAGCATCAATACCTGTTTGTTTTACTGCTTCTAATACATTGTTATAGGTAGTTTTGCATTTCGCACATCCTGGTCCTAATACTTTTATATTCTTTTTCATTTCTGTTTGTTTTATGTTCTTATTGTAAATATACTTTCTCTTCGTTGTTCGTAAATTGACGAATACGATTTTCAAATTTTTTTAATCAAAAAAACCGATCAGCAAGCCTTTGGCTAAGTTCCAATTCGCTTTATTAATACAGTATTTTATTTTAGGTGGTTCTATATCTCCTTGAATCAATCCTGCCTCTCTTAACACTTTTAAATGCTGTGAAAGCGTACTGTTAGCAATTGGAAGCTCCTCTGACATATCACCGTGATAACAACAACTTTGTTTTGATAAAAGTTGTAAAATGGCAACCCTTACTGGATGCCCCATTGCATTGCTATATTTAGCAATGAGCTCTTGGTTATTAGTGTATTTTTTAGTCTCGGTTGGCATTTTTTATAATTTCTGTTCGCAAATATACGAATAGAAAGTGTCTCAAGATAAAATTTTAGATGAAAAATTTGTTAAATTGACACAAGGGGAAATTGATTTTAATAAAAAAGGGACTTAGTTCTCTTTTTGAGCCTAAGTCCCTTTCAGCGGAGAGGGCGGGATTCGAACCCGCGATACCCTTGCGAGTATACAAACTTTCCAGGCTTGCTCGTTCGGCCACTCTGACACCTCTCCGGTTGTAATCTTTTTTGGGACAGCGAAAGTAGCAAAAATAATTAGATTTACTGAAAATGTTAATCAAGAAAGGTATGTAATCATAGAATTAATTTGAATTTATTAATCGAACTCAGGTTATAGAACCAAATTTGTCGTACACCTTTGAGTAATGATTTCAAAAAGAATCCCAAAACGGATGTAATTTTAAAATTTTTGGTAAGAAATCTGATTTATTCTCTTGATTTGTAGATATTTCCCTGAAATTCCATATTTTTTATCCTTCTACTTGACTTTATTAATTTTTTTAATGACTTTTACTTAATCTTATCGTGGTCTCAAAAAAGGAACTGATCTTTAGTGCTAGTATTTACGATTTTAGAATTAAAACCAAATCAGCAAAAGATGAAAAAAAAGCTATATTTAACAGTTGTGTTCTCCATGTTAATAGGATTGAGCATCTATGCCCAATGGGCGCCAATTGGCCCCGGTGGTGGAATTATTAAATGCTTCGCTTCATCCGGATCTAATATTTATGCAGGTACGTTCGGTGGTGGTGTGTTTTTAACAACCAATAACGGTTTGCTCTGGACTCCCGTTAATTCAGGATTGACAAATACGGATGTACAGGCATTGGCCGTAACCACAAGCGGAACAACTGTTTTTGCTGGTACGTATGGTGGTGGTGTTTTTTTATCTACCAATAGTGGAAGTACTTGGGTAGAGGTCAATGCTGGTTTAACAAATCTTCAGGTTGCTGCCCTCGCAATAAGTGGAAGTAATATTTTTGCCGGAACAAATGCCGGTGTATTTGTTTCATCAAACAACGGAGGCTCCTGGACACCTGTCAATAATGGTTTGGGTACCACGTTAGATGTTTTATGCCTTACCACAAGTGGATCTAGCCTATACGTAGGTATTGGCAGTGGTGGCATTTTTATATCAACCAACAATGGTGGACTTTGGAGCAGTGCTAATGGTGATTTGGCAACAAATAATAAATATATAAAAGCCATCGCCATTAACGGTACCACTATTTTTGCTGCATCCGATGCAGGTGGAGTCATGAAATCGGCAAATAATGGGGTAAATTGGACAACAGCTTCCCCTGTTAATCATGCTACTTGCTTTGCTATAAATGGAACAGATATTTATGCTGGTTTTTGGGGTGGTGGAGTATCCAAATCAAGCAATAATGGAGGACTTTGGACGGCAGTCAATACTGGTTTGAATACGGATGTTTTATCTCTAATTGTTGGTGGAACCACCATTTTTGCCGGTACTGATGGAAAAGGATTATATACTTCCGCCAATAATGGTGCAAGTTGGACTGCCGATCAAGGTATTACAAATACAAATGCACAATCATTAACTCTTGCCACCAGTGGTACAAATATATTTGCAGGAGTGTTTGGTGGTGGAGTATTTTTATCTTCAAATAATGGATCAGGCCCTTGGACAACTGTTAACAATGGTTTAACTTCCCCTTCTATTCAGGCATTGGCCTCCACCGGAACAAATGTTTTTGCAGGAACTTATTCCAGCGGAATATTTAGGTCAACCAATAATGGAACGCTTTGGCAAGCTGTGAATACTGGGCTCACGAATATGAACGTTACTTCTTTGGTAATTAGCGGAACCGATATTTATGCCGGAACTTTTGGTGGTGGTGTGTTTAAATCAGTTGATAATGGTGCCAATTGGACTGCCGTTAATACCGGTCTCACCAATACGTCAATTCAGGCCTTAGCAGCAAACGAAACTAGTGTTTTTGCAGGCACTTTTTATGGTGGTGTATTCTATTCAAACGATGATGGTGGCACATGGACAGCGGTAAACACAGGTTTAACCAATAACAATGTGAATGCACTGATTACAAGTGGAACCCGCGTTTTTGCAGGTACTTACGGTGGAATATTTTCCTCATTAGATAACGGCACTAATTGGACTGCCATGAATTCGGGTCTTACTGATCTGGACGTTATGACAATAACCATGTACGAAGAAAAAGTTTTTATTGGTACTGATGGGGGAGGGGTATTCTTTTCAAGTGATACCGGAAACTCCTGGACTCCAGCTAATACTGGCCTTACAAGCTTCTCCGTTTTTGCCTCTGCCATAAGCGGATCTGCTATTTTTGCCGGAACCAAAGGTGGTGGAGTATTCAAACGTCCCTTAGCTGATTTTGGAATATCAGCTGGAATTAGTAAAACAGACATCAATACTGCTCATGTTAGTATATATCCCAACCCTTTCAGCGTATCCTCTACCATCGAAATAAAAGGGAATGCCGGAACAGGACAAATGGATCTGGTCATCTATAGTTTGCTGGGGCAGGAAGTAAAAAGAATAAAAAATATAAAAGGCAAAACAGCTGCTATCGACAGGGGGAATTTGCCTAATGGAGCCTATTTTTATAAACTATTGGAGGATAATAAACAAATTGCCTCGGGTAAATTTATTGCCGAATAAGGTTATTTGTAATAGACTTTACTAGCCCGAAATGACTGTGGGCTTGGTCATTTCGAGCTTGTCGAGAAAATTGTGTGTAAGCATTTTAAACCAATTTTCGTTGTAAAAAGTATGATGTATTTTAAATATATAAAATCAAACCATTAAATTTTTTAAAAAATATGAATAAAAAACTACTCGTTTCAATTATGTTCTCCGTTTTAATTGGATTGAGCGCAAATGCACAATGGGAAGCTATTGGCCCAGGGGGGGGGATTGTTAAATGTTTTGCCAAAGGCGGATCCAATATTTATGCCGCTACCTTTGGTGGTGGAGTGTTTAAAACCACCGATAATGGTGCAGTTTGGAATAATATCAATATCGGTTTAACAAATACTGATGTTCAGGCTTTAGCCGTAACTATCACAGGGGACACGGTTATTGCAGGAGTATATAATAATGGAGGTGTGTTTTTATCGATAAATGGTGGAGCTACCTGGGTATCAATAGGTAGTAATTTAACTGGACTCGGACTCCTCGTACAAGCTGTTGCCATAAAGGGGAATAAAATTTTTGCAGGAACTTCCGCAGGTGTTTTTGTATTATCAAATTATAGCGGCAATTGGACAGCCGTTAATACTGGTTTGACTAGTGTAGATGTTCTTTGCCTTTTAGTGAACGGATCCGACATACTTGTTGGAACAGGAGCTGGTGGTGCTTTTTTATCTGCCAATGATGGAGGTCTTTGGACACAAATAAACGCAGGTTTGGCGAATACTACTGTAAATGCATTAGCTGTGAATGGAACTAAGCTTTATGCCGGTGTTGATGGTGGAGTGTATAGTTCCGTTAATAACGGAAGTCTCTGGTCAATATCGCATTCTACTCCGGGATTCCTCGTAAAATCAATTGATATAAATATAAACGGTACCACAATTTATGCAGGTTATGGCTCCATGACCAACGGTGGAATATCAAGATCAGCAAATAATGGAGGTGCTTGGAATGTTGTGAGTACAGGTTTACCGGCTGGTAAAGGTATTTATGCGGTGCTACAAAGTGTAGGTGTTGTTTTTGCCGGTACTGATGGCAAAGGGTTATATACCACTATGAATGATGGAGCTGGTTGGAATTCTGATGATGGTATAACAAGTACCAATGCCCAATCATTATCATTAGCTACCAGCGGTACAAATGTATTTGCTGGCGTTTATGGTGGTGGGGTTTATAGATCAAACAATAATTCAGGGCCATGGACTCCCATGAATTCTGGTTTACCTACTACTAATTTAATTAATACCTTGGCAACTGATGGTACCACAGCTGTTTTTGTTGGAACCGAACTTAATGGGGTATATAAGTCAGTTGATCATGGAGCAACCTGGACAGCAATGAATACGGGTCTTGGAAATATGAATGTTACTTCATTAGCAATAGGTGGTGGGTATATTTATGCAGGAACCTTTGGTGGTGGTGTGTTTAGGGCATTGGTGGGTGGAACTTCTTGGACTGCTGTCAATACAGGTATTGGGGGGTTAAAGCAAATTCTTTCATTAGCAGTGAGCGGAACAAAAGTTTTTGCAGGCGTTTTTTATGGTGATGGACTTTACTATTCAAATAATAATGGAACTACCTGGGTAATTGCAAATACAGGTTTAACAAATAAATATGTGAATTCATTGGCTTTAAGCGGAACACGCTTGTTTGCCGGTACAGGTGGTGGCGTGTTTTCCTCCCCTGATAATGGAACTAGTTGGTTGGATATGAATAACGGTATGCCTCCCTCACCCAATATACCTGTTGTTAAAACCTTATACATAAGCGGTTCCAAAATTTTTGCCGGAACTGATGGTGATGGGATCTATTTTTCGAATGATAGTGCAAACAATTGGACCGCAGTTAATAATAGTTTAGGAAATTTTAATGTTTGGGGATTAGCCCAAAGTGGATCGTATATTTTTGGTGGAACCAAAGGTGGTGGAGTGTGGAAGCGCCCAATGTCGGATTCTGATTTAAACATTACTACTCAATCAGCCGATGTT
>JAIOQD010000076.1 GCA_021413595.1 Bacteroidota bacterium
TTATTTTGGATAGAAACGAATTTACTTTTATCGATAGAGATTCCTTCATTTGAATCAACTGGAATTAAAAAATAAAGACCTGCAAAAACTGCGAATAGTAGAAAAACAAGAAAATACTTTTTCATAACAATTTTTTTAGCCTGGTTTATCTTTTTTTATGCTGTATGTTTAAAAAAAAGGGAAAACCTAGCTGATATGTGATTTAGATTTTTTTTAAAATTAATTAATTAATATCAATGGCTCGTTACTTTTTTGTCAGTTTCGGCTAAAGCCTGAATTAATTATCTATTTTTAAGCCTCTTTACACTTTTAGTGTTTTTAACATTGAATTTAATTTTCATCAATTAAAACCATGAATAAAAATAATTTACTTGTATTCTTATTGATCCTTTTCTGTTTTTCTGTTCTTTTATACTTCGCTCCAAAAAATGAATTTTGCGAAGGAGGAGCTGATAATTACTGGCATTATTTTTTTTCTAAATATTCGTATCAATATCCCGAATTTTTTTTACACCACTGGGGAAAGCCTTTATTTATATTACTTAGCGGACCATTTTCTCAATTTGGTTTCATTGGCATTAAATTATTCAACATTATTTGCGGTATTTTGTCTTCGCTTATTTGCTATCGATTTTGCAAAGACCTGGGATTAAAATATAGCTGGTTAGCAATACCAATATTGATTTTCACGCCTGTTTACTTTTTAGTATTGCAAACAGCTTTAACAGAGCCTCTATTTAGCCTTATCCTCATCTTTTCCTCCTATTTATTGTATAAAGAATCTTTTTTTGCGGGCGCTATTATCGCTTCTTTGCTCATTTTTTCGCGCACCGAAGGCCTGTTTATTGTATTTTATTATGCCTCTTATCTCCTGCTTATTAAACAATGGAAGTACATTCCTTTGTTAGCAAGCGCCTTTATTGCCTATGCATTTATTGGTTTATTGGCCGGACACGATTTTTTGTGGTTTTTTACTGAGATGCCATATTCTGTCGAAAGCCCTTATGGGCGAGGAAACTGGTTTCATTTTTTCAAGTATTATAAAAACATTTGGGGTACACCTCACTTGGTATTGCTGTTGCTGGGCATCATCATTCTTGCAATAAATATCCTTAAAAATAAAGAGTTGAACATCTTAAAGAGGTTAAGCAATAACACTAAAATTGTTTTATTAGTTTTGGTTCCCGCTTTTTTATTTTTTTCATTTCATGTTATTGCATGGAAATTTGGGAAGTTTGGATCGGCCGGATTAGAAAGGGTTTTCGCCTGCATGATCCCTAGTTGCGCTATAGTGTGTGTGTATGCAATTAATACGCTTTCCAACATAAAATTGCCGAAATGGACAACCTACATCAGCATAGTGATTGTTTTGTTTTTTATAATATCCTATCCGTTCAATTTATATCATTTTCCTTTAAAGGCGGTTTCAGACGAAAAGGCGGAAAGGGAAGCTGCCGAATGGTTTAAATTAAACAAAAAGGAAGGTCATATTATTTATTATGCCCACCCCGCCATTGTTTTTTATGCCGATCTAAATCCATTTGACAAAGTAAATAACAGGGAGTGCTTTGCCTATCATAAAGATTGTACTATTGAAAAAACAAAGCCATTTTATTATTTTTGGGATTCGGCCTTTTCTGAATTTTCATGTAATAATAGTATTAAAGACCTGGAAAGCTGTCCGGGGATGAAACGTATTAAAGAATTTAAAGAAAACAATTTTCAACTTTATATATATGAATTTACCCCTGCTAATTAATAGGGTTTAAGAGGCTGTTTAAATTATTATTCCTATACAATTTTATTATAATAGTTGCGTTTCTTACCTAAAATAAACGCTTCTCGTTTTTTATGAAGGCTCTGTTTCCTCAAAAGGTTCATTATTATATCTACGTTTTTGCATTAATGATGCTAGTGGTGGGATTGCCATTATCAAAATTTTTGATGAGCCTTTCGCAAATAATATTGGCTTGCAATTGGCTATTAGAAGGAGATCTTAAAAATAAATTTGCAAACTTTTGGAAAAACAAAACAGCCCTTATTGTTAGCTCAATTCTCTTGTTGCATTTTATCGGACTTACTTATACTTCCGACTTCGCTTATGCCTTTAAAGATATCCGTATTAAGGCCCCCTTATTTATATTGCCTCTGATTATTTCCACATCAACACCTCTTTCCCAAAAATTATTTGATGCTATTTTGAAACTTCTGGTGGGTGCTGTATTTATTGGAACCATTATTAGTTCATTAATCTTAATTAATGTGATCCATCGGCCAGTAATTGATATCCGTGATATTTCTATTTTTATTTCACATATTCG
>JAIOQD010000203.1 GCA_021413595.1 Bacteroidota bacterium
TATTAATTTATGTCAATCGATCCCGGCAATTAGTCCTGAAATTACGCAGCCCTCTCCTATTTTAATTTCTGTTACAAAAACCAATGTGAGTTGTTTTGCTGGTAGCAATGGAACGGCTTCTGCTATTGCTTCTGGTGGCACCTCTGGATACACCTATCAATGGTTGCCGGGTGGAATTGTAGGAACAACACATATAAACTTGATCGCAAGTACATATACCGTTGAAGTTAGAGATAGTAAAAATTGTTTAAAAACTATGCCTGTTGTGATAACTGAGCCTAGTCAATTGACTTCTGTAATTTCATCTTCAAATAATATAAATTGTTTTGGAGGGAATAATGGAAATGCAACAGTTACAGCCAGCGGTGGTAACCCGATCTATAATTATAACTGGCTGCCTTTAGGTGGCAATGGATCAACAGGAACAGGACTGATATCGGGAACATATACAGTAACAGTTACTGATTTTAAGAATTGTAATACAACAAGTTCAGTAACAATTACGGAACCTTCCCAAGCGCTTTCAGCAATTAGCAAAGGATCTTCAACTGGTTTAACAAATGGTTCTGTGTTATCGCAATTATCCGGAGGGGCATTTCCATACACTTATTTATGGTCATGGGGATCTGCAACAACTATCGGAATAAACAATTTAGCAGCCGGGACATACAGCTTACAGATCACAGATTCGTTAAATTGTATGCTTTCGTTATCAGCTAATCTAGTAAATATTCCTAGCCCGGTAGTAGCTGTTTCATCAGTAAATAATGTTTCATGTTATGGAGGGAACAATGGTTCAACTACGATAAATATTACCCAAGGAACAGCCCCATATGCAATAAATTGGACACCTTCAGGCGGAAATAGTTTAACAGCTTCTTCATTATCAATTGGCACTTATACAGTAAATGTAACGGATGCAATAGGCTGTCAAACTTCTGACAGTATAATTATAGCTGAACCATCACCAATTGATGTTTCTATTTCATCAATAAACAATGTATTATGTAATGGAGGGAATACGGGATCAATATCAGTTTCTCCTTCAGGTGGTTCGGGTTCACTATATACGTATTCATGGGTTCCAAATAATTCCAGTACAGCAACAGCAAGTAATCTAAGTTCAGGAACTTATACTGTGAATGTAACGGATCAAAATAATTGTACTAAATCAATATCAACTGCTATTTCTCAACCAACAGTACTTTCTTCCTCTACCGGCTTTGTTATGAATGCTACCTGTTATGGTAGTACCGGAAGTGCGTCAGTTGTTGCTACAGGAGGAGTTCTACCTTATTCTTATTCGTGGTCGGCACCTGCTGTAGGGCAAACAGGAAGTACTGCGAACGATCTTATTGCAGGTTCATATACAGTTACAATAACAGATACAAACGGTTGTATAACCACCAATAATGTATTGCTTACGGAGCCTCAACAATTAATAACAACAGCGGGAGGAAATGATACAATTTGTTTTGGTCAGTCGGGCAGTATAACAGCAAGCGCTACAGGAGGAACAGGTAGTTATTATTTTGTATGGCAGCCTACCGGAATTAACAATGCAGGTACATTAGGTATTAGCCCTACAAGTAATACTACCTATACAGTGGTTGCTTATGATCAGATCGGATGCGCAGGTACATCTTCCACTGTTAGTGCCATTGTATATAAGTTAACAGGAGGAGATGTTCAGGCAATAGTCCGTTAGCGATTCGGTTGATGTTCTTTTTAATCCTCAGCCAACAGTTGTTGTATCTGCTGGACCTACTGCATTATGCGCACTTGGAGGAGTTCAGTTCACGGATGTTTCAATTACCGGAAATATAAATGACCCAATCACTTCGTGGTACTGGAATTTTGGAGACGGAACATCATCAACAGAACAGAATCCTTATCATTACTTTGATCAAACCGGTACTTTTTTCGCAACATTAACTGTTAATACAGATGGAGGATGCGTATCAAATAATGGAATAACACCATTAACAATTACGTCCTACCCTGCTCCTGTTGCAGCATTTGCAGTTAACTCAAGTGATCTGCTTATCCCTTATGATGTTTTGGTTTGTGATAATCAATCGGTAGGTGCAAATTCATATAGCTGGAGTTTTGGAGAAGGAGGTACCTCTACAGCTATAGATCCTGAATATGTATATACACTCTCAGGTACTTATCAGGTAGAGCTTATTGCAACATCTCAGCATGGTTGTCTTGATACAGCATATATGGATGTTATAACGAATGCAAATGTTATTTTTCCAAATGTATTTACACCGGATCCAAATGGACCATCAGGTGGAACTTATACACTCTTTGATCTAAGCAATGATGTATTTTTCCCATATACTTATGGAGTGGTTGAATATAAATTAGAAATGTTTAACCGCTGGGGAGAACAAATTTTCGAATCACTGGATATAAAAATAGGTTGGGATGGTTATTACAGAGGAGAGATATGTCAACAGGATGTTTATGTTTGGAAGGCATATATCAAACTTAACAATGGAAAAATATATAATTTAAATGGGGATCTTACGCTGTTGCGGTATTAAAAATTTGCTGATATTTATTGGACTTTAGCGAAAACAGCAACCGAACTAAGGTAAATACAGGAAGCACTACATAATCATTCCCTACCAAATTCCAAAATTATTTTTAATCATTGCTTTTCCCCATGGATTTTTACCAAAATCTTTTGTAAGTTTCGCTTTTAACTCAGCTGTGGTATATATTTTATTTTTTCCTTTTTTAGGAATTAACGCTGACATATCAGGTTTTGTAATTTCAACACTTTTTGCAAAATAAATCACACCGCCATCTTCAGTAGCAATACCTAATATAGCACCGGGCAGGCCGCAAAAACTTTCCGGCCCAATATTTGGTATAATTTCACCACAATACCATGCATAAATACGAGTACTATCATCTGCCTCCCAAATGGCTTTGCGGCAATTATAACCACTAATAACCCTTTTGCTATCCGTAATTTTCCACTGGCGAACATTTAAAGTGTCTTCCACAAACAGTTTTTCTCTCCAAATTTCTTTAATGGTTAACCGATAATTTTTGTTGAAATTCTGATACACAACATTTTTACTTGTTGTCCAACTCATCTCTTCCTTTAATTCACTCTCTTGTGGAATAAAAACAGATATACTATCATTAAAATAAAGTTCAAAAAAATCAATTTTATTTTTATCTTCTTCTTTTATCCATTCGCGGTATTCATCGCCTTTGAATTTTTTATAGAGATTAGTTTTTCGTTCAAACACAATTTTACCTGTTGTTATCTGAGCAATTGAATCGCTCAAACCACAAAATAAAACACCCAGCAGTAAACCTATTTTAATATTCCTCATCATCATCTTTTGTTTTATTGCTGTTAAACTTAAAAATTGCTTTTAATAAAATGTAGCGAGAAATAATATTTGTTTTATTATCAGTAATTACATTATCCTGTATGGTTCTGGAAGTGTTTATATTTTGATTTAAAATATCTGTTGCATCAATTGAAATAATTAAATTTTCATTCTTAAGGAATATTTTTTTAAGAGATGCATTCCACAGAAAATAATTAATGTTATATCCTTGCGCACGTTTGCTATTAACAATATATTCAGCATTTGTTTCAAGATTAAACTTAAATGGTAATTTTAAATTTAATGAGGCATTCATTTTTTGTGAAGTATAAGGTTTATTATTTGCGGCATATAAAGTTGAAGATGGTGAACTATAGTCAAATCCATAACCTACAGAAAATTCAAGTGTATCTAGTTTCAGAACAACATCCAATCTTGAGCTTGTGTTTGCCGTTTTTGTACTATTTTTTTGATTATTAATAAAACTGGAATAACTATTATAATCAAAATTTACATTAGGATTAAGTTCAAGTAATTTAGAAAAAAGAGGTAAACTACCGCCCAAATATACACCACCATTAAAATTACCATTTACATTAACGGAGGTTGTTATGGTTCTTCCAATACTATCATATTGTATGGAATTGCTAAACCCATTATTTGTAGTTGAATAACTTGCACTAGTCCAAATATATTTGCCACTAATAGGTTTATAAGTATTATAACTTAATTCGAAATTCTGCTTGAAAGTGGGTAATAAATTAGGGTTCCCCTTTTTAATTTGATTGGGGTTAGTATTATCCTGAATAGGTTGTAATTGGTCGATACTCGGTTGACTAGAATTTGTTTTGTAACTAAAATTAACCCTTGAATTTTCACTAAACTTATACATATATCTTAAATAAGGCAAAACATTATTAACTGTTTGTTTAATTGTTTGTTGTGTTATTAGATTATCATTTGCAATAGAAATCTGGCGAATTCTTGCCCCTACAATGAAACGTTGCTTTTTTACTTCATAAATAAATTTTGCTCCAAAACGGTTGGTCATCCGAGTATTTTCAAAATTATTAGTGAACAATGAATCTTGTAAATCATATTCACCATTAGCAAAATTGAGAGCCTGTTTTTCTTGAAGGCCAACATTAAAATTTAAATTATACTCAAATTCCAATTTAATTTTTTTTGTAATCGGTTCAATATAGGTAACGGTAGCATTGTTTGACTTACTATTACCTAAATTTGTTTTTTTCTGATTGATGGAATCATTTCCAATAAATGTATTATTAAAAAATTCATTGTCAGAAATTAGAATTCCTTCGGAGGTATTATTATTTAATATATTATTATAGGAAGCTTCTAATAAACGATTTTTCTTCTTGAATTTTCTTGTGATTTTTGCAGTAGTATTTAATTTATATCCATTGGCTTTATTTTTATTGTTTATCTCAGTCCTTCTTGATAATATTCCATCTCCTCCAAAAAAATCTGTTGATTCATTACGGTTAGTAGTTGATGAATTAAAATCAAACTTTGGTATAACCACCAATTCTGTCAAAGAATCGAGGGTTTGAACAATACCAAAATTGATACTATGCGATTCATTTAACTGCTTAGAATTACTTCTATTATTAGTTCTGTAACTGGTATCGGTTAAAAAATATTGTGATGCAGTTTCGGAATTTGCGTTTAGCTGATTATTATTATAAGTGTAATTAAAATTCAGCTTTGTTTTAGAAGAAATTTTGTCGGTATAATAAATTCCGGATTTTAATGTTTGTGGAATACCCTGGTTTCTCTCTCCTCCATTCCAAATATAATCTCCATCCTCATCAGGTTGCCAATCAGACTCATCCGAAAGACCAAATTTATACATATCCTCCCAGCCCAAACTTGAACGAGGCGTATTACTTCCTAAAGCAAAGATTGATATTTTTTGTTTATTTTTAAATTTATTGGCTAAGAATTCACCTTCATAAAATTTCTCAAAATCACTTGCTCCGGTAACTTTTCCGAAATAACCTTTTTTTGCTGCATCTTTCAGCTTAAGATTCATTATTTGCAATGTTTCATTTCCATCATCGGATTCATTTTCATTCTTTTTTTCATAAACCTGAACCGATTCAACAGCTTTTGCATTCAAATTTTGAGTTGCCATGGTAGGATCACTACCAAAAAACTCATCTCCATCAACTAATACCTGATCCACCATTTTTCCCTGAGAAGTTATTTTACCTTGCGCATCCACCTTAATACCGGGCAGCTTTTTTAACAGATCCTCTACAGTAGCATTTGGTTTTACCTTAAACGAATCGGCAGTGTAGATCAATGTATCGCCTTTGTAATAAACAGGATCTTTATATGCATAAATCACAATTTCGTTCAAATTATGACTCTTGGAAGGAAGTATGATTTTACCAAAATCAAAGGCATAATTAGTTGAACTTGCAAAAACATAAAAAGATTGGTCGCCAAATTTTGGGTGAGAAATTATGATCTGGACAGTATCTATCTTTAAATTTTTAAAAGTAAAAAAACCTGTTGCATTAGTACGTGTATGAGCAATTAGCACTGAATCTTTAAGTCGGACAGCAATAACAACAGCTGATGACAATGGAGTTTTTGCAATTGTATCTTGTACATTCCCTCCAATATTCATCTTTTGAGAAAATGCGTTGAGACTTACTATAAAAAGGCTGACTGCCAAAACAAGATATTTACACATACACTAAATTTAAATTGAAACGAATTTAAGCTTATAATGCGAGTTTGCAAAAAAGATACAAGAAGATTTAATTTTTTTAAAATTTATAGTTGAGAGAAAATAAATATACGAAAGGATAGTAAGAGTTTTATCAATTGAAAGACGAACACTGGGAAGATGAGCCTTTTGTATTACCAATAAAACTGAAGAAATCGTTTCGGAACAATTTAATAGCCAGTGAGCCTCTATAAATTCTTATACTTTTTAAACAGCGTAAGACGAGGAAAGATGTTGAGTTTTATATTTTACTCTTTAATAAATTTCTGTACAGTTTGGAAATCATCAGTTACAATGGAGATAAAGTAAATCCCCTTAGACAACATGGAAACATCCGAACTCACATTTGATTCTAATAAAGCAACTTTTTCACCGAGAATATTTTTCATTTCAATACTTTTTATTTTTTCCTTAGGGAAAGAACTTGAAAAGAAAATATGATCGTGGGAAGGATTTGGATAAATAGTGAATTCATTTTCTACTGATGCAATTTCATTAACGCTACTAGCAGGGTTTATATTCCATCCAATTTCTTTTAATATTCCAATTTCAAAGCTGGCAGGTTTCCTCACTGTATCTCCCAGTCCCCAGCAATAACTCATAATTGAGTTACAAACAGAACTGTGCAGATGCAATAAATCTACACCCAAACTGAATGAACCAGTACCACCTGATAATTTAACCGGAGAACCACCATTAGATGAATTAGCATACGTTGGACCATCAAAATAATTTGTAGTGTATTTGATACTATCACCCAACATTGTAGTGTTATTAGGGGCTATACCCACCAAATTATTTTGAGATTGTTTAATGATAAATTTATCATAAATAGTAGGAACGCTATCTTGACCATGCCAAGGAAATGAAGTAGTAAGGGGTGAGAGCGCTGATGGTGGAATGTTCCCAAACGAACCAATATTACTTGAATTAACATAACCATCACTATAAAAGCCCAAACCATGACCAATTTCATGCATAATAAATGTTATAAAATCCATCTTGTTATTGTTTGGCTTCCCTGTTCCATAGTAAAAAGAAGTATATAAGTTGACATAAATATCCATATCATATTCTCCCTGGTTTAATTCGGATCCTGCTAATTGATTAGCCAATGCAGTGGGATATATAAAATCATTTACCGGAGCATTGCTAAAGTTTTTTCTCCCATTTCCCAAGGTCAATCCTGAAAAAGGATAAAATGAATTATTAACTAAAAATATGTTTACTTTAATTGGTTCTGTTATTAAAAGGTAGTTGCTCCATCTTTGGGCTGCATTATCCAAAGCAGCAACAAGACCAGTAGATACAGGACTTCCATTAATATTAAAAGTAAATGTGCTTGGAGTTTGCGCAATAATACCAAATGAAATAAAAATAAATAACGGAAGTAGTAGTTTTTTCATTGAGTCAATATTTAATTAATTTCCTATTCACGAATATAATATTTATTTTATCAAAACAAATTACTATTTGAGTCTTTTTAAAAATAATTGTTTATTATTTACCCCTTAAACATGAAAACACCTATTATTCATAAGAATAATAGGTGTTTTATACATCAATTAAAACAGTATTTTAATTACAATAATTCTGTATTGCCTGATTAGCATCTGCATTACCCAATTCACTAGCCTTGCTTAAATCAAAACAACCCTTTTGATTATTGCCCATTAATATATAACACAGTCCTCTTCCATAATAGGATGCTGCATCGGAATTATTAAAATAAATTGCTTTAGAAAAATCTATAAGTGCTGCCCTATAATCTTTTAAATTTTGTTTTGCAAGAGCACTGTTAAAATAAGCCAATCCATTTTTGGGATCATAACCAATAGCATTTGTATAGTCGTTCAGGGCTCCCTTCCAATCACCATTATTGGCTTTTATATTCCCGAGCTCAATTGACGATTCTGCTTCTTCTTGCTTGGTTTTAGAAACGCTTTGTGCAAATATTATTTGCGATACAAGTAGGAATGCGATAAATAAAAAATGTTTTTTCATATTATGTTAATATTATATAAGCAAACCTCTAAATCAGCTATTTATTTATTACTTGTTTGATATTGCTGGTAAAAATCTGTCCATTTTTTTGTCTTGTACTCATTGTCACCAAAGTACATTATTACAGGTCTTAAAAATTTTGGGTGCTGATAGTTATTTAAAACATTTATGATATTTAATTGTTCGTCTAATACAGCAATCGAAGGGAAAGTCAAATAACCATTGGTAATTTTTCGCACAAACGAATTAAACGGAAAACCATCTATAATCTGTTTATAAAATATCTCATTATTAAATAAAATAGTATCATTGCTCTCTGCATCAAAGTTCACCAAATAAAAATTTTTATTAATATAATCTGCTACGAGGGTATCTGTAAAAGTAGTTTTATTCATCACTCTGCATGAATTACAGAAATTTGTATAAATATTTATTAATATTTTTTTAGGTTGTTTTTTTTGAAGTTCTAAAGCTGTTTTAAGATCATATGTTTTTACTTCCTTTTTTCTAAAAGTGGTGGTATCCACAAATGTTTTATTAAATCGTTCTTCAAAATCTTCATAAGAACTAGTTTTAAAAACATTTTCAACAATAAAAATTAACAGAGGTTCCATTTTTTTTTCATCAAGATACCCTTGCGAAAGTAAATTAAATTCAAAATTATTACCTACGAAAATAGTGGAGGGATAACTTAATTTATTCCCCAAAAATTTTATCGTCAGGCCATGCGGAGTTCTTGGTTTAATTGATGTTGGTGTATATTTTTCGCCATTATATTCAATGGTATCTTTCCCTTCCGCATCAAATTTTATCGGGTAAAAATTGGTATTGATATATTGCGCAAACCCCAGATTGGAATAAGTTGTTTTCATCATGTGTTTACACCAACCGCACCAATCGGTATATACATCAATCAAAAACGGTTTTGGGATAATTTTGTTCTTTTCCTGAGCTTCTTTAAATGTAAGCCAATTAACAGCACCATTTTCATTTTGCGCAAAGCTAAGGCTTGTAAAAAAAATTAATATGAATAGTATTTTAATTTTCATTTCAGAAAAATTGGCCATTGATAAATAATCTATTGCAAAAATAATACGATTTTTATATTTAGATAATTTTTTATAAAAGTTTAACAAATATAGGATCAATCATTTCGATTAGAAAGGTTTAAAAATTCTAACAATTTGAATAAATCAAAAGAGCCTCGCAAATTTGCGAGGCTCTTTGTTTACCTACTCCATTCCCGGCTTTACCACATTCACCCATTTACCTGGCTTACGCGAATTAATAGTATTGTCATACATGGCCTCACAATAAATGGTAGGTAAGTAAAACTTTCCGATATAGGCAGCATTCAAAACAATACGGAATGTACTTGTTTTGTATGGCGAAATATTAAAGTATGTATATACCCTATCATCACGTATATCCTGGTATGTTGGATAATCACTTTTAATCACACTTTCAGCATCATCCATACGCGTGTTGTGAATTTCCCAACCACTTGGGAATATTTGTGATAATGCCATTTGCAAAT
>JAIOQD010000204.1 GCA_021413595.1 Bacteroidota bacterium
AAATAAAATTGATTTTAACACATGTTGGTGCCTGGGCTCCAAAAGCAGAACAGGTTGCAACTGCCGCCTATCTGAGCAATTTAGAAAATTACGATACATTTCTGGATGATATAAAAACAAAGATCAACGATCGTTTAGTTGGTTTTTATAAAGGATTTCAAAGTTTAAAAGAGGAAGGTTTTGCTGTTGATGCAATTGCTCCAGAAGCAGCAATTTATTTAACGGTACAGTTTGCTTTACACGGACAAAAAACAAGTGAAGGGAAGGTTTTAAAAACTACTCAGGATGTTACCAAATATATTCTGGACGAAGGTAAAGTTGCTTTGGTTCCTTTTTATGCATTTGGCGCATCGCCTGATTCAAACTGGTACCGCCTGTCGGTAGGAACTTGTAAGTTAGAAGATGTAGAGGGTGTGATTGGAAATTTACGATTGGCTCTTAAAAAGTTAAGTTAGAAGTTAACGAATTTTAATTGCTACGAATTTCAGGGATTATTAAAAAAAAAATCGTCTTTTAAATAAGTTTAAAATATATCATACAGTTTACAACGAAAATTGGAGCTACAAAATGCTAACACACAATTTTCTCGACAAGCCCTCGAAATGACAGCGCGCTTGGTTCTTTGGAGCTTATCGAGAATTGTGGCTGATTGCATTAAAAATTAAATATATAAAGTCTATATAAAAAAATCACTCAGTTTTTAAATTAGTGTAATTAGTCGCTAATTTTTCTGCTAAGATTTACAAAAAAAATATGAAAAATAATTATTGTGTGATAATGGCAGGCGGTATAGGAAGCCGCTTCTGGCCAATGAGCAGAACGGCACATCCCAAGCAGTTCATGGATATTTTAGGTACCGGACAAACACTTTTGCAACAAACATACAATCGTTTTTTACGCCTTTGTCCAAAAGAAAATATTTATATTGTTACCAACGACTCCTATGTTGACCTGGTGAAGGAGCAAATTAGTGGGATTGCTGATGCTGCTATTTTAAGTGAACCCATGCGTAAAAACACGGCTCCTTGTGTTGCTTATGCCTGCTACAAAATAGCGCAGATGAATCCTGATGCAATTACAGTAATTGCTCCTTCTGATCATTTAATTACCAAAGAAGACACTTTTGTAAAAGCGATCAAATCGTGCTTTAAAAAAGCGGCAGCAGAAGATTGCCTTGTAACACTTGGTATAAGGCCAAGCAGACCCGACACGGGTTATGGATATATTCAATTTGTAGAATCAGAAGCGAATGAGAGTGATACCCGAATCAAAAAAGTAAAAACTTTTACTGAAAAGCCTGATCTGGAAATGGCTAAGTTCTTTTTACAAAGTGGCGATTTTCTTTGGAATTCAGGCATTTTTGTATGGAGTGTAAAAAGTGTTATCAAAGCATTTGAAACACATTCACCTGAAATGGCTGCTCTTTTTAAAGAAGGAGATCCATTTTACAACACCCCGCAAGAGGTTGAATTTATTGCTAATGCTTATACCCGTTGCAAAAACATTTCCATAGATTACGCACTCATGGAAAAAGCTGAAAACGTTTATGTTCGCGCTTCTGTAATCGGTTGGAGTGATTTGGGGACTTGGGGATCGTTATACGATCATATTGAATGTGATGAAGATAAAAATGCGATAGTTGGTAAAAATGTAATAAGCTACAATTCTAAAAATTGTATTATAAATGTTCCAAAGGATAAGCTCGTTATTCTTCAAGGCTTAGATGGGTACATTGTAGTAGAATCGGATGGTATATTATTGATCTGCAAAAAAGAGGATGAGCAGCAGATAAAGACTTTTGTGAATGATGTTAAAATAACAAAAGGGGAAAAGTTTGTTTAAAAATTTTACCGCAAATGTCATCCAGATATCGTTTTTACGAGAGAAGGATCCTGGCAATTATTGGAAAGGTCATTACCCTAAAAAACAAGATCCCTCGCAAAGGCTCGGGATGACATGTGCGTTAGACCTGCGAAATTAATAATCACCATAGTCTTTATTCTTTTTTCCGGTATAGGCACCTGAAAAATATAGAATAAACCTCAAGCCAACCATACTCTGCTCTTGATTCCAGTCGATAAAAAGACTAGCTCCCATTCCAACATCATAGGTGATTTTTTTTATAATTTCACCTTGAATATATAAGCCGGGCTGATTAAAAGTTCTTTTTACATATTTGGTGGAATCAAATAAGGTAACCTGATTACCCGTGGAATAGGAGACACCCAGGAATGCTGCAAAATGAAAATCTTTGTCCTCAAAACGCTTGCCATAGCCTAAATGCAACTGATAGTTATTATA
>JAIOQD010000255.1 GCA_021413595.1 Bacteroidota bacterium
ACAGGTTTCTATTTTTGCAGGAACCGTTGCTTTTGTTGGTGGTTTATGGTTTTTAATGCTGGCTTTAACAGGTAATTCAGCCGTTATAAAAGAGTTTTTTGTTTATCAGGTGCGATTGTTTAATACCCGGGATGCTGGACATGGAGGACCGTTTTTTTACCATTGGATAGTTTTATTGATCGGGTGTTTTCCTTTATCAATATTCGCATTGAGAGCATTTAATCCATTCCCATCTGGTGATACTCCTTATCAAAAGCATTTTAAACTATGGATGATGATCTTGTTTTGGGTGGTATTGATCTTATTCAGTATCGTGAAAACAAAAATTGTTCACTACTCTTCCTTATGTTATTTTCCTTTAAGTTTCCTTGCAGCTTATGCGGTTCATAAATTAATGAATAGGGAGCTGGTTTGGAGGAAATATACCAACGTCCTGTTAGTGATAATTACAAGTCTTATTGGTATTGCTATTTCGGTCTTACCTTTTCTTGATAAGTATAAACAACAAATTATCAGTGCCGATATTATCAAAGATAAATTTGCAGTAGAGAATTTAAAAGCAAATGTAAATTGGACAGGTTACGAATGGTTGATTGGTGTGGGATTGATAGTTGGGGTAGGAGCGATGCTTGTTTTAATTAACAGGAACAAGGTAAAAGAAGGCATGATAGGAATTTTTATCATTAGTTTGCTTGCCGTAAATATGGCCTCTTTAGTAGTAGCTCCCCGTATCGAGAAATACTCGCAAGGTGCAGCTATTGAATTTTATGAATACTTGCAAAATAAGGATTGTTATATAGAAACCCTTGGTTTTAAAAGCTATGCCCATTTATTTTATTCTCACAAAAAAGAACAAACAAATAAAAATAGTTACGATATGAACTGGTTGTTAACAGGCCAAATTGATAAGCCCGCTTATTTTGTGAGTAAAATTACCTCTGCCGAAGCGATCATAAAAGGATATCCCGATTTGAATGAGATCTATCGAAAAAATGGGTTTGTGTTTTTTGTGAGGAAGGTGGGTAAGGATTAAGGAATATAGGTGTTAGAATCCTGACAGGTTTTATTAGTTTAATGATATTATGCTTGAATATTTAAGCCCCTTTACTATTTTTTTTCTTGTAGATCTTCGATTTATTCATTCCCATCTTATAGAAAAAATGTGTAAAAGAAACACGCAGTACACCTAGGCCATACTCCATACTTCGTTTGAAATTGATTGAAGAGGCATCCGGGAAATACTTAGTAGGACAAGTTATTTCGGCAATCTCAAAGTCGGCCATAAAAATTTGAGAGATCATTTCATTATCAAAAACAAAATCATCGCTGTTGGCTTCATAGTCAACTGTTTCCAATACTTCGCGAGAAAAGGCACGGTAACCGGTATGGTATTCAGAAAGTTTTTGATTGAGCAGTATATTTTGGGCTAAAGTTAAACAACGGTTAAAGATGTATTTATACATTGGCATTCCACCTTTTAAAGCACCTTTACCTAATATCCGTGAACCAAAAACCACAGGATACAAATCATTGGCAATAATATTCGCCATAGAATGAATTAAAAGGGGAGTATATTGATAATCAGGGTGAAGCATTACTACAATATCTGCATTCAGTTCAAGTGCTTTATCGTAACATGATTTTTGATTACCACCGTAACCTCTGTTTTTTTTATGTTGGATAACATGTTTAATGCCAATACGGGCAGCTACTTCCACAGTATTATCTTTACTCATATCATCTACAAGTACTACCTCATCTACAATATCAAATGGGATCTCTTTATAGGTTTTTTCGAGTGTTAAAGCGGCATTGTAGGCCGGTAATACAATTACAACTTTTTTGTTTTTTATCATATAGATATTAGCTTAAAGGCAAAAATAACAATAATATTTTTATTAGGCTATTTAAAACTAGCTCTTGAAACTTACTTCACAAGCTTATACAAATCAATTTCTTTTGTTTCTAATGGATATAGAATGTAATTTTTTGGTACCAATTTATTTGACAAATTTTTCCTGATAATAAGGAATTCATATTGTTTGTTGTCAACATCTGTGCTTATATAAAAATTTCGAATAAGATATTCTCTTAAGCTATGGTCTTGACCCATTTCAGGTGCAATGCTAACAATGTTTCCATGAGGAATTATTTTTCCAATAGTATAAATATCAGATAATAATTTTTTATCCCGTTTGGTCTCACCAATTTTTGAGATCGTAAAGGTTAAAGAAAATAACAGAATGAAAATGGTTGTCCATTTAGCATATTTATAAAAATTGCCATCTGGATTTATTTTTTCTACAAGAACTCCCAATCGACCTGCAAACAATGCAGCACCCGCCATTGTAAAAAATGGTAAGGTGGTAAGTAAATAAAAACCGCGCTGTTCAAGTGTGATCATTAAAGGCAACGAGCCCGAAAAACCTATTAACAGCAGCCATGTGATCTTTGTAAAATGTTTGTTTTTATTTAATGATTCATCCTTATATCTTTTGCTGAACAAATAGATAATAAGCATTAAAATAAACATGGGGATCAATTCAGTAAACAGGCGAAACATTATCTCGAATCTATTGTCGGTTGTAAATCGTGTTGTATTGTTAAATGTGTGTCCCAAACGGTTTT
>JAIOQD010000256.1 GCA_021413595.1 Bacteroidota bacterium
TTGTGTGAATTTTGCGATTTTTTTATTTCCTTAATATAAAAAGCAACTGAATCAGTAAGATCTTTCTCGCCTTGCTCAGTGATATTAGCTTGCTGCAAAGCAAGTATGTTTTCAAAGATTGTAGTATTAAATTTTTCAGAATCCTTGACAATTAAAGAAAGCTCTTTGAGCATATTTTTTGAATGAACAATACTTGTATAATTATTCATTAAAATAGCATTGGAATCATTTGCCAATTTTTTTGTGCTGTATGCCGAAATGCCAGTTATTATTATGGACAGCGTGAATAAAAAAAGTAATCCCGCTTCTATTTTTCTTTTGATGTTCATTTGTTTTTTTATAATTTCCTGAAATTTTGGATTTTATTTTCCTGTTAAATATTAATATTCATTTGGGCGTTTCCCTTTCTTAAAAAAGAAAGGGGCGGGCTTTTGCTTCAATCTTTTCTAAACAGAAAAGGATTTACGCGGCAATCCCTAACGCAGCATTTTCAATGAAAGCGCAATGGTATTTAATAAATTGTACAATTTCCTCCTGCCCATTATATCCTGAACAGAATTGCAATGATTATCCTGTTTTCTGTTTTAACAAGATCGGGGGCCCAACCTGCCGGCAAAGGTGTGGTAGTATATCCTGTTGGAGACGTCACACCTCCATGACCGGCAAAATAAGGAACGCTCGATTCTCTATGAACATATTCTACTTTAAATGATATACTTTGGTTCGGCATCCATTCTAAATTAGTGGAACAATCCCAGCCATTAAACTGGTCACCGGGATTGGCGCTGAAAGGATGAGTTCCAGCTGTTGTAGTTGGATTTGTTGGATTTGGCAAAGGGCTTGCATCACCTGTAGGGTAAAGAACCAGGTAGCGTCCGGGGTTTGTCATTACACCCCCTCCAAAGGTCCAGGCAAATTTGTTTTTATGAAACCATATCCGGTTATAAAACATGCCACTCATAAAATGTTGTTCAGGTGTTAATGAATCACCACCAAATCCAACTACTCCGGCACCTTTTTCAAAACCCAGATCACTAGTAATGGAAAACGCCATTCTACTGATCCCAGTTGATTTAGGACGGTTAAAGTATCTTAGCAATAAACTATTATCGGAATGAAACCTTTGCCTGCCGGGCAAACCAGCTGCATCGCTTCCATAATAGTCATTAGTTAAAAGTTTAATGTTTTCCTTCGGACACCAGGTAATATTTCCTCCAACACCAGGCATTTCATTGAACATTCCATAACTCTGCCATCCATTGATGATCCAAGCTTCTACCTTTAACTTTTTTGTTGGAAACATTTGTACACGCAGACCATTGAAATACCAAGGTGTATTGTCGGAAGTAAATGATGCCTGGTATTCCCAGTTTTCAACCTGATAGTAAGAGTTGAGTCCGATATACGACATGAACATTCCTGCATCTACATTTATACCATTCCCAATATTAAAGTGATACCCTGCATACCCTTCGCTTAAATAACGATATACATTTGCAAGGTCATATTGCCCTCGATACTGGCTATAGTCATTCCTCGGAACCACAGTGGAGCGGGTTCCGAATTGGGTCATTATTCTGCCGCGCGCTCCATTTAAATAAAAGTCTCCTCCTAAATTTACACTTGAAATTTGCATCTCATTGTTTCTGGCTAAAGCTGTTGACCCTACCACAGTATGATCGATAGGGTTTGCAAGTGAGTAGGTGTAATTGGCATCTATCATAACAGAACCTGTGAAATACTTGCTTTGCAATACTGCTGAATCTCTCCGGTCGTTACCATTTTGCCATGTAAAATCCATTCCTTCAAACGGAATAAATAAAGAATCTGCCTGAGCATAAATAAAAGTTGAAGCGCAGATAAAAATTGAGGTAAATATTAATTTTAGCATAACCATATTCATTTGATTAAACGACTATGCCAAAATTTAATCCGAAAGCAAAAAAGCATTTAAGAGCTTGAAAATAAATGAGATAAGAAACCATAGAAAAAAAAACAACCATCCCAAAATGGAAGGGTTTTTCAAAATGGAACAGTGATTTACTTTTCTAAATGGTATTCTTCTATTTTTCGGTAAAGCGTTGTTAAGCCAATTCCTAATAGTTCAGCTGCCTTTGTTTTATTTCCTTTCGCAAGGTGTATTATTTTCTGAATATGTATTTTCTCCATACCTTCAAGTGTTGTTACAGAGGGGGATAAGGAAGTCGTTTCACAATGAATAATTTCAGCCGGTAGCAGATCAATTGAAAGTGTTTCTGTGTCACATAAAATAACAGCCCTTTCAATAATGTTTTTTAATTCACGAATATTACCGCGCCATTCATAATTTTTTAATTGCTGAACAAACTCTTTATCCATTGAGGTAATCCGCTTCTTTATTTTTGCGGAATAAACTGTTAAAAAATAATTGGCTAGATCTGCAATATCTTTTTTTCGTTCACGCAATGAGGGAACTGTGATTTTAAAAGTTGATAAACGGTAATACAGGTCGGGGCGAAAATGCTCCTGCTCACTTTCCTTTTTCAAGTTACGATTGGTAGCGGCAATGATACGTACATTTACTTTTGTAGGTTTAGAGTCTCCTACTTTTATAAATGTTTGTGTTTCTAGTACACGCAATAATTTTGCTTGCAGGTCAAGATTCATTTCCCCCATTTCATCCAAAAACAAAGTGCCTTCATGTGCCTCCTCAAAGAGTCCTTTCTTATCATTGGTTGCTCCCGTGAATGCCCCTTTTCGGTGTCCGAACAATTCGCTTTCTAAAAGATCTTTTGGAAACGCGCTGCAATTAACTGCTACAAATGATTTCGTTCTTCTGCCGCTTGCATTATGTATTGCTTGTGCAAATAATTCTTTACCAACTCCTGTTTCTCCTTCTAACAAAACCGTTGAATCGGTCGGGGCAACCTTACGTGCAATACGAATGGTTTCTTGTATGGGCTCTGATTTTCCTAATATGGTTTCGAAACTGATTTTATTTTCTAATTTATTTTCCAGCTCTGCTATTCGTTTTTGAAGCTGCACTTTTTCAATAGCACGATTAATAGCCGGAATGATCTGTTCATTATCATCCCCTTTAGTAAAATAATCAAATGCCCCCAATTTAATAGCTTTTACACCATCGTGAATTGTACCAAAGGCGGTCATTACAATAACCTCGGATAAGGGATATTTCGTTTTTATTTGGCCAACAAGTTCAATTCCATTAGCATCTGGAAGTTTAACATCCGTAATTATTAAATCGATATTTTTTTCCTGTTCTAACAGCTGCAATCCTCTGTTTGCATTTGCTGCCTGAAAAACCTGGAAATCTTCAAGTTCAATGATCCGGGAGAGCAATTGACGAAGTTTTTCTTCATCATCTATAATGAGTATTCTTGATTTCGCTTTCATATTCTTAAACAAAGGTATTTAAAATAAAATCAGGATTTTTTTGTATTCTTATTTCAGTACTTCATTAAAAAAAAGGCCCATTCTTCATTGAAGAATGGGCCTTTTAAATCTATTCAAATTGCTTACTCAATAACCAATTTCTGAATTGCAATATCTGCATCAGTAACTAATTTAATATAATAGATCCCTTTTGCCAAACTCTTTACATCAATTTGTTTGCTGTATTCAGCTGTATTGTTTTTATCCATTTCGTAATAAACTTCTTTACCCTGTACATCAACAATACTGATCGACAATTGATTGAAATTTGCATTGCTTATGGTAATGTTAAATTTACCATTGTTTGGATTTGGGTAAGTTGAAACTGCTTGAGAAAAAGAATTTTCTTCAATTCCGGCACACTGTTCAACTAGAATGTTTTGTGATGCAGCATTTGAACAACCACTTACAGTTACTGTATAGGTTATCGATTCCGGACCAACGCCTGCTCCTGAAGGACTGAACATTCCCGAACTAACACCAGTTCCGGCATAAACACCTCCTGCTGGAGAACCTCCTGTTAAAGCAAATGCGGGAGCTTGAAAACAAACAGTATCCGTAAAAGGGGCTAAGCTCACTGTCGGTTTATTGTAAACGGTAACAACCACGTTCTGGGTACCACCCGCACAGCCACTTGCATTGGTTATGTAAGCATAAGTAACAGTTACCGGAGATGTGGTTGTATTTGTTAATATTTCACTCACGTTAGCTGTTCCTGCTGTTCCCGGCTCTGTTATACCCGATACAGTTGCACGGCTCCAGGTAAAGGATACTCCCGGTGTTGTGCTAGTTGCAGTGTAGGTGAATGTTGTTCCACTGCACATTGATGGGGTTAAGCTGCTGCTCAATACTGGCACCTGACCAATACTTACAACTACGCTCTCACCAGGTGTACTGGTACAACCGTTTGCGGTAGTAACATAAACATAAGTAACACTTATTGGCGAAGAGGTAGTATTGGTAAGTACTTCATTTACGTTTCCAGAACCACTTGATGCTGCTTGGCTGATACCTGTTACAGCTGCTCTTGCCCATGTAAAAGTAGCACCTGAGCTTAAACTTGTAGCCGTATAAGTGAACGCTGATCCTGTGCAGATGGATGGTGGTGTTAAAGTACTGCTTAACGTTGGTTGCGGATTTACCGTCACTGTAACGTTTTGTATGTTACTACAAAGGGTAAATGTTGTTGTATAAACATAAATAACATTGATAGGTAAACCGGTAGTGTTTGTAAGCACTTCGCTGATATTAGCTGTGCCTGTTGTGCCAACCTCTGTTATGCCTGCAATCGTAGCTCTGCTCCAGCCGAATGTAGCACCGGATGTTGCGCTGCTTGCAGTGTATGTAAAAGTAGCTCCGCTGCATATTGCTGTTGGTGTAAGTGTACTGCTCAATACAGGTGCTGGGTTTGTAAACTCGTCAGCACCCATATCAGGATTGTTTGCATCACGGGTATCGTTATCAATATCGGCAATGATACCTGTTATTGGGGTTCCTGTGTGGTCAATACCGCAATTGCTTGCAACCACAAGGTGAAGATCTGTTGCAGATGTGAATACCGGTGGAACGGATAATGAATTAACATCTTTGCCCGTAGCAACTTTCCATGCGGCAAGATTTGCTGTGTTGCTTCCAAAGTAGCCTAAATTAGGTGCTGTTCCTGCATCATAATCATTGTAATTAATATCTGTGAATACAGTGTTTGCTGCATTACAAATAATGCTGAATCTCTCAGTTCCTAGAGACTGAGTGTTTGAAAAAATATTATTACGTACATTCAATGAATTTGCTGTAGTTACAGCACTGGTAATATTAAATGCAGCCGGTAAACCACTTATAGTCTGATTTGTATTCATTGAAACTGAATTATAATAAAAATTGTACCCACCACCATTTGTTACTATAATCCCGTATCCATTATCTGATGAACCATCACCTGAGGCATATCCATAACTTGCAACATCATAGATCATATTGTTTGAAATAACAATGTTAGAGGCTGTTGAAGTGGCATTTATCATTAAACCATTACAACCCCAACCACCTGTATTCGTATTCTTAACATCACTTATTTTATTTGCATTAATAATACCACCTGAAATGGTACCTGATACTATAATGCCGGAAGCGGTGCTTGTTGAGGCTGTGTTCACCCCGAAAATTGTATTGTTGGAAGCTATAAAGTTTGTTTGGTTAGAAATAAACAAACCTCTGAATCCGATCTTATTAAGGGCAGTAGCAGAGCCAATAAGGTTATTGGATATAGTAGTTGCGCTGTCACCTGTTGCCGGGCCCACCACAGCAATTCCATACGAACATGTATTTATAACATTGTTTTCGTAGGTATTGTTAGCGTTCGCGGCTTCCGCAACACTACCCATTGTGGTACCACTTGAAGAAACAATTGCCACAAACGTAGTAGTTGGAGCATTTCCCATAAGGATACAATTTTTAACTGTATTGTTTACCGCACCATCTGTAGTAGAAGCACTGCCTATCCAAATAACTGCCGAAGAAGTTCCGGTGTTGGTGTTAGTGATTGTAAGATCTCTTGTAGTTCCACCTGAATTAGATCCGTCAAAAGTAACATAATCAGCACCCTTTAGTTTAATTAAGGCAGTGGCACTGCTACCTGTTAAGGTTGCTGTTACGCCTGTTGAAGGCTTAATAAGTATTGTGTAATTGGATGAGCAGCCGTATCCAATTGAATTTAATGCAGTAGCACCTGTTTCAGTGGTCCCCCCCGTAAGAATATTAACGGTAAGGTTACCGGCCAAACCGCTTGTATTGATAGCATCAAATAATCCACTCGCCCCTGTTAGGGTTGTATAAGTCCCACCTGTACCAACGGTAACAGTTCCGCTTAATCCGGATAATATTTTATAACTGTTTACCGTTCCACCTATAGGGAATGCTGCAAGTGTTAAAGCCACGCTGGTTGGAGGAGCAGCAAAAGTTCCGCTATTGATACTGATATTAGGTGTTGGAGTAACAGCATCCTGTGCTGTAACAAAATATTGTACTGTATCCCCAACTGCAACACCTCCAAATACTAATGAGTAATCAAGCACTAAACTGAATGGGCTTGTTGAGTTGGTTGCTTCAGTATATTTCCATCCGTCAGTTGTATTGGTGTTGGTACCTGGCAATGTATTTAAATTAGTTGTTTTTTTAAACCAGATACGGGGTTTTGTTCCTGCGGTCGTGTTTATACCTGTTCCATCAGTAATTGTAG
Source organism: Bacteroidota bacterium (assembly GCA_021413595.1). Lineage (GTDB taxonomy): Bacteria > Bacteroidota > Bacteroidia > 2-12-FULL-35-15 > 2-12-FULL-35-15 > 2-12-FULL-35-15. The sequence continues at coordinate 6,668 of JAIOQD010000256.1, forward strand.
CCGAAAGCGTATCATTAACCAAACAGCTGTTATTGGTCAAAGCGGTATAAGAAATAACAGGAGCTATCAGATCAAGTGGTACGCCATTAAACTCATCAGCGCCCATATCAGGAGACGTTCCTGTACCGGCATATCCGGGATTTCCCTGGCGGATATCAGCATCAAAATCACCCGTAATAGTAGCTATATTTACAGCTCCGCTTTCTATTTGTGTGGCAATGGTAGTGTTGATATGCAAAAAGTTTATGTTTGAACCTGTTGTTGAAACAAAAGTAGGACTCTCCGTTATGGAAGAAACATCTCTTGAAGCAATGGTTCCTGCGGTAAAAGCACCAGCTTTATAAGCAGTCATTGTTTGTGCAGTGCTAACGCCATCCGAATAGATAAGGTTTGCGGTTCCCGGAGTGCCGGCATAAAACAGGTTATTATTTGATGTTGCAGCATAGTTAGCAAGCGAATTTGCTGAACCTGCACTTCTGCGGTAAGCAACTGTTAAACCTGTTCCTGCAGGAGTAGAAGTATTTACGATAATGTTATTTCTCAGGTTAAGCGTTGCTGTGGTAGCTGTTGTACTTGCGGTATGAAAAATACCGGTAGTCCCGAAATTAGTTCCATTTGATGTGGCATTAATATAAATTGTATTATAATACGCATTGATAGTGGAAGCGGATGAAGTAGAAGTAATACTGATACCACGGATAGCGTCAGTGAAGGTGGATGCAGGCGTTCTTAGATCACCAATAATATTGTTGTACACATTTGCAGTAGTGCTACCATCTATAGCTAAACCATCCACCGCACCGGAAGTATTGCTGTTGCTTAAATAATAAATTTTGTTTTTATAAATATTTTGACTGGTACCGTCCGTTATAGAAATACCTGTAACAACTCCACTGCCTGACGACAAAAGACTATCAATAGTATTATTAAAAAAGTTTTGATTTCCCCAATCTGAAACAATGCCGGTAATATTAGATCCACCGATTATATTAGCGATCGTATTTCCTGATATGTTATTTGTTGCAGATGTATTATCAGCGTATCCTGCATTAAGTATGGTTATTGAACCCGATCCGGCTGTTATATTACGAAAAATATTGTTGGTAACGGTCTTTTTAGGTCCTGGCGTAGTTCCATCACTGCTTCTCCACCCTGAGATAGTTGTATTTCCTGCAAAAGCAAGGTTGGAAAAGTTATTGCTTGTATTTGTTTCTGTAACTGTGGATGGAGAAAGATTATACGAATCATAAAAAAACACTGTTCCTCCAGCTCCTGTGTTATTGTATCCTGTTATTACAGCATTAGAATTAACTGAATGTGAAGTATTGGCATTGTGTGTAACATTATTTGAAATAAAAGTAACATCCCCTGATGTATTTACATTTAAAGCAGTAAAGGTATTGGTGCTGATATTTGTTGAACCTTTAAAAGTTGAATTGTTTATATAAATATGATCAGAGCTGGTTCCAACTGTATTGGTTATTCCACGAAAATCATTTCCGGTAACCGATAATAATGCGCCAACTGCACCACCAGTGTTGGAAATACCTTTTAATGTAGCTGAGTTAGCTGCGCTATAGGTAACCAATCCCCCGGTTGAATTTCCTAACTGATTGTCTTTGAAATTAATAGCAGTTGTTACAGTACCTGAATTTTCAATTCCGGTAAACGCTCCGCTTGTTGATGATAACGTATTGCTCCTAACAATGTTGTTATTGATATTTGCTGTTGCAGCTACTGCCGTATTTGAAATACCGATAAAGTTACCTGTACCGGTGTTAGTGCCAGAAATAATATTATTAGTAGCAATTGAAAGTACACTGGTTGCAGAACAGGAGTCAACAGCTATACCTGTAAAGGCTGAAGCCCCTGTACCAAAAGCGGACGTGTTTTGGATTGTATTCCCTGTGATTGAAATAGTACCTGTTGCTGCATTATAGATACCTTTAAATTTACATATCGCAGTGGTTGTTCCACTTGTTCCGATAGCAATGGAATGCGCTGTGGTAGTGCTGCCTATTGTATTTCCTGATACAGTAAAGTTTCCTGCTGCTCCTGCGGTATTTATACCATTAAATGTATATCCGATGCCAGCTGTACCAGCTGTATTGATGGCGCCAATTGTATTATTTTGTATAGTTACAGTACCCGTAGATTTTGCATAAATACCGGCAATATAGGGAAGCGAAGTGGTAGAAGTTATTGAGATACTCCCGTTTCCTGTTGCTGCACCAATTGTATTACCGGTAATGGTACCAATATCTACTGTACCACCTAAAACACTAATTCCTGAAAAAATTCCCGGAGCTAAAGTAGCACCACTTGTTGTAGAAAGTGTAATAGCAGCGATCGTATTACCTTGAATGCTTGATACAGGCGTTGCAGCAGCAGTCAATTCAATTCCTAAAAATCTGCTGGCAAAACCACCATCATAGGTTGTTACACCTGTGGCTGTGGCAGTTGCATACCCGATTGTATTATTACTGATTGTATAACCACCACCACTTGCCGTAACAATATTAATAGCCCTGTGGGTAGAGCCGGCTGTAGCTGTTCTGGCTGCTGTTTGAAAAATTTTATTCCCTGTAATTGTCCATGCTGAACTGAAAGAAGAAACAAAAATACCATTGGAGGCAGTTCCCGGACTGTAATAATCCTTTATCTTATTATTGGTAATGGATATTCCACTGTTATCAATTAAAGCTGAGGTACCTGCCGAACCTATCGCATTAAAAGGTAAATTAGATCCTGCGGAGGTGATGGTACAGCCTGTAATTGTATTCCCATCATTTCCAGTAACAGTACCGGTTGAAAAGGCAATTGTTGCAAGTGCAGCTGATGTGCTTGAACCTTCAATGGTACAGTTCTGTAAAATATTATTTGAAGCATCTGCATAATAAACGATAGTTGTAGCGCCTGTGCTGCTAGTGCTTGTGTTAGAAATGGTCAATGAATTTCCACCGGTGTTTAAACCATCAATAGTAACATTATCGGCACCATTTAAACCAATAAGTGGTAATGGTGAAGCTCCTGTTACTGTTATAGCAGCTCCTCCGCTTGGAGAAATTACTAAGGTAGCCCATGAACCCGCTGTAGGTTGATTTAAAACAGCAGGAGCTATTTCAGTAGTATTGGCCGTAATACTTATTGTAATAGCATTACCTGTTTGATTATTATTAAGATTAATAGCATCGAAAGCGTCTTTTAAGGTGGTATAAGATGCATTGGCACCGGTAGAACCTGCTACAGTGACTTGCGCTTCCATATTAACCGAAATTGCTACAACCAAACCCATTAGAATGAATTGCAGTGTTGGTTTTGATTTGAAAGCTTTTTTTGCAGAATTGAAAATGTTTTTCATGTGATTTTAAAATTTATCGGATTTTTTTATTTCTTTTTGAAAATGAAGCTGCGAATATAGGTAAATATTTGGAAATGAAACCACTCGCCTGATCTTATGGCCTGAGAGTGGGAAATTTATCGGTAAAACACACATAAACCTCGTTTTCACAAAAAAAACCAATTTTTTAGCCGTTTTTTTACTTTTTTACTCTAAATTGGTGCTTCATAAACCGCACTTCGTCTAAAGGCGATTCCAAATTATTTTTTAAGTAAAAAAAATCGTAAATTTGTAAACAAACCTAATAATCAATATACTTATGAGCGATGCAATAAAACATGAATGTGGGATAGCAATGATACGTTTGCTGAAACCACTGGATTATTACATCAAAAAATATGGTACCCCCCTATATGGAGTAAATAAATTGTATTTGCTTATGGAAAAGCAACACAACCGTGGACAAGACGGTGCTGGTGTTGCGAATATTAAATTTGATGTTGAACCGGGAACACGTTATATTAGCCGCACACGTGCTGTAGGAAGCAATGCGATCAAAGAAATATTCGGAAAAATCAATGGTAAGTTCGAAGATATCTACACAAAAAATCCTGATAAACTTAAAAATGCTGCTTGGCTGAAAAAAAATATAGCCTATACGGGCGAACTGTTTTTGGGCCACTTGCGCTATGGTACTTTTGGTGGTAACGGACTTGAGAATTGTCATCCTTTCCTACGTCAGAATAACTGGATGACACGTAACCTAGTAGTTGCCGGGAATTTTAATTTAACGAATGTGGACGAGCTTTTCGATCAATTAGTTGAATTAGGGCAACACCCTAAGGAAAAGGCTGATACTGTTACTGTTATGGAAAAAATAGGTCATTTCCTGGATGAAGAAAATGAACGTTTATACCAAAAATTCAAAAAAGAAGGACATACCAATGAAGTTATCTCCGCTTTGATAGCCAAGCATTTGGATGTGCAGAGCATTTTGAAGGACGCAAGTAAAAAATGGGATGGTGGATATGCAATGGCGGGTTTATTAGGGCATGGAGATGCGTTTGTACTTCGCGACCCAAACGGTATCCGTCCTGTATTTTATTATTCTGATGATGAGGTGGTGGTAGTGACTTCCGAACGTCCTGTTATACAAACTGTTTTTAATGTTCCAATTGGAAAGGTAAAAGAGCTTAAACCCGGGCACTCCCTGATTATTAAGAAAGACGGTACTTTTGGAGAACATGAAATAATTGAACCACAGGAAAAAACAGCTTGTTCATTCGAACGCATCTATTTCTCCAGAGGTAGCGATGCTTCTATTTATAAAGAGCGTCAGATGTTGGGACATCAGCTTTGCCCTGCGATTTTAAAAGCAGTTGATTATGATCTAAAAAACACAGTTTTCTCCTATATTCCCAATACAGCCGAAGTTGCTTTTGGTGGTATGATAGAAGGCTTACACGATTATTTGAACGGATTAAAAAAACAAAGGATCTTACAAATGGGCAGCAATGTCACTGAATCCGAATTGACTGAAATTCTTTCCATTCACCCACGTGTTCATAAAATTGCGATAAAAGATGCTAAGTTGCGTACCTTTATTACCAATGACAGCCAGCGTGACGAAATGGTTGCCCATATTTACGATACCACTTATGGTGTGATAAAAGAGGGAGTAGATAGTCTTGTAATTGTTGATGATTCGATTGTTCGTGGAACTACCTTGAAACAGAGTATTTTAAAAATTCTGGATCGGTTAGGACCAAAAAAAATTGTAGTGGTTTCCTCTGCACCACAAATCCGATATCCCGATTGTTATGGTATTGATATGGCGAAATTAGGCGATTTTATTGCTTTTCAGGCAGCTGTACAGTTATTGAAAGACAATTTCAAAGAAAACCTGTTGGATGAACTTTACGAAAAAGCAAAGGCACAGGAAGGTTTGCCGAAAGAAAACATTACCAATGTGGTAAAAGAAATATACAAACAATTTACAACCGAGCAAATTTCTAAAAAGATTGCCGAATTGCTGCTTTCCGAAGATATTAATGCGGAAGTTGATATTATTTATCAATCCATAGAAGGTTTGCACAATGCCTGCCCTAGTAATACTGGCGACTGGTATTTCACCGGAAATTATCCAACTCCGGGCGGTAACAAAGTAGTGAACAAATCATTCATCAACTACATGGAAGGTGAAAATGTAAGAGCATATTGATTTTTTTTGATTATTTCTAACTTTTGTTATGCATTGCCACCAATGGTGGTCACCAAAAAATGGCTATTTCCGTAAATTGATAATTTAAAAATCTTTTTTGTTCTCATAGAACTACTTTTTATGAATTCATGCAACGTTTTACTTCATTTAATCATCTATTAATAAGCTGATGCGTTTTTCGTAAAATTTTGTTCAATTTCAATATATGAAATTTTTTTACAAGCACCTTACATTCGGTTTTTTGTTCCTTGCCTTAGGCTTCAGTCTGAGTTTAGGTGCACATTCTGTTCAGGTAGGCTATTGTGTGAGTTGTACAGGAGAGCTTACATTGTATGTAGAGCATTGGCACGGTACAGAAGATCCAAACAGTACTACAATGACCATTGATTTAAATATAAATGGTGTAATTACCACTGTAACGGGTTCTCCTATTGCAAATTTGCAAGATATTCCTTTTGCAAATTTGCCGGGTTGTGTTAATCCAATAAACATTTTCGGAGCTTGTCCCGGTAATGCTAATACATACAATGAATGGGCGGTTTTTAAATTTCCTGATCTACCTTGCGGAGTGCCCGTTATTATTACGGTTCGTTCAGGGAGTACAGCTTTTACTCAGGATGGTTGCAGCATGTATCCTGTGTCTTCACCGGTTATAGTTGTACCTTGTGATATTAACCCTCCGCCTGTAGCAACAGAGAATGATACAGTGTGTGGTTCGGGAAGTTCAACGTTAACTTTAACTGGTTTTTCAGGTGGCCTTCAATGGCAATCGGCTCCGGCAGAGGGCGGTCCCTGGACAAATATTCCCGGTGCCAATAGCAGCACTCTTCCAACAGGAACTTTAACTGTCAGCACTTTTTACAGGGCATTAGAAACGGGCGCCTGCGAAAGCAATGTGGTTAGTATTATCGTAAATCAGGCACCCGTTTCCAATGCCGGTGCAGGTTCTTATTTGGGCACGGGGGCTGGTATCACCACCTGCCCTACCAGCACCCGCGGTAATCTTGGCGCAGCAAATACTGCCGGTTATTCTTATAGCTGGTCTCCTGCTGCAGGCCTCAGCAGTACATCAATATCAAACCCTACCGTATTAT
>JAIOQD010000257.1 GCA_021413595.1 Bacteroidota bacterium
AATCGGAATGAGAATAATTGTTCAATAATATCACCTTTAAATTACATTTTAAACCTCCTGTTAACCAAGATTCTCCATTGATCATTTGTGCGTATTCCCCAATGGTTAAGCCATATACAATAGGTACAGGATGTAAACCTAAAAATGATTTGTAAGTATCTTCCATTATCGGTCCGTCAATATAATATCCATTAGGATTGGGCCTGTCAAGCACAATTAAAGTTTTACTGTTTTCAGCACAGGCTTCCATAACATAATGCAATGTAGAGAGATAGGTGTAAAATCGCACACCAACATCCTGTATATCAAAAATAAGCACATCAACATCCTTTAAATCTAAAGCTGCGGGTTTTTTGTTTTTTCCATATAACGAAATAATAGGCAGACCTGTTTTAATATCTTTATACGTTTTCACCTTTTTACCGGCATCAACTAAGCCACGGAAGCCATGTTCGGGACAAAACACCTTTTTTACATTAACACCTAATGAAACCAAACTATCTACTAAGTGAGTGCTTTTAATATTGGAGGACTGATTGGCAACTATTGCCACTGATTTGTTTTTTAATAAAGGAAGGTATTCCATAGTGCGGTCAGCACCAACTTGAATATCATTAATCGTTTTGATAGTATTGTTTATTTGTGTAATTCCTTGTGCAACTGCATTTAATGAAAGAATAGCAACAAAAAATAATAAGTAAATTTTATAAATCCTCATCTTAATTGTAAAATAGTAATTTTGTAAATAAATATAATAGAACATCAAAGCTAATAAATTTTGAACATTGAACGCTTTATAGCTAAACGAATCATTTTTGGTTCAGGTAAAACCAGCCAGTTATCACGGCCAATTGTACGTATTTCAGTATTGGGTATTGCATTGGGCTTAGCCGTCATGATCTTAACAATTGCAATAGTTACCGGCTTTCAAAACGAAATCAGGAATAAACTTATTGGCTTTGGTTCACACATAAAAATCACAAATTATGATAGTAACGAAAGTGATGAACCCCAACCTATAGATAAAAAGCAACCCTTCATTGATGACTTAAAAAATGATGCTGACATCGATCATATCCAAATCTATGCCACAAAAAGTGGTATCATAAAAACGAAGACAGCCAATGAAGGAGCATTACTAAAAGGTATTGGTCCCGATTACGATTGGAAATTCATTAACGATAATCTTAAAAGTGGAAAACCTTTCATTGTGAGTGATACAGGCTTATCAAGAAATATTATTATTTCAAAATATTTAGCTGATAAACTGGAGTTGAAGATGAATGATAAAATGATCATTTATTTTTTGATCAAGAAAGTTGACAGCGCTTTTTTTAAATATGAACAGAGAGTAAAAGCATTTTATATTTCAGGGATTTATGAAACGGGTTTAGAGGAAATTGACAAAAGTCTAGTATTGGTTGATATTAAACAAATACAAAAATTAAATTATTGGAACAACGATCAAATCGGAGGATTCGAAATTGCAATCAACGATTATAAAAAAATTGATGAAATTGGTGTTAAAATTAATGATATTGTAGGTCAGGATTTGATCGCAAAAACTGTAAAAGAAGTAAATCCACAAATATTTTCCTGGCTGGAGTTGCAGGATGTAAATGCGATAATGGTAATTACCCTAATGATTTTAGTCGCAGGTATAAATATGATTTCCGCCTTGCTTGTATTGATCTTAGAACGCACTAATATGATTGGGATTATGAAAGCATTGGGAGCAAGGAATAAAAATATTCAAAAAATATTTTTGTACAATGCGGCTTATCTGATTGGTAAAGGATTAATATGGGGAAATATTATTGGTATTGCCATTGCACTTTTTCAACAATATTTTGGTGTACTCAAATTAGATCAGGCCACCTATTACGTTTCTGTGATTCCTATTAATATTAATTTAATTCATATTTTATTATTAAATATCGGTACACTTGTATCGTGCCTATTAATGCTGGTAGTTCCTAGCTTCATTATATCCAAAATAACCCCCATAAAGGCGATCAGATTTAGTTAAGGAATTCAAATCTTTTCCTTTTTTACCGAATCTGTTTCTATTAAATCTCTCTTTTTGATCGATATGATTTAGGTAGGATTATACCTCCAATTTCAGGTGCTGTAAATTATACCAAAATGAAAGATACAATGAACCAATCAACGCTCGCCTTTTTCAAGGTGAGGGCTTGGGTGAGGTTTTAAAAGGACTATTTTGGATTTCATTTTGGTATAATTATCATAATCCGGAAATATTTAATATTCACTTAGAGCCTAACCTAACGATGGTCTAGGAATGCCAATTAATAATTGTTAGCCTGTTTTTTTCTAAACAATTAGAATTAAAAAGAAAAAATTGTATCTTTTCAAGAATTTTACATTATGTTATCAAACAATCTTAATTACCATGAACATCCGGACTATTTTAACGCTTATAAGTATTTTATTGTTTTTTATACCCTCTATTGCTCAAAAGAAAGGCATTGAAAAAAACTTAAAAAAAACTCTGCCTTTAGAAACAACCAATACGGCTTGCGATTGCAAGGATGCTATCGAAATTAATGTTACCAAAGTAGCAAAGTACGGATTAACCAAACCATCTCACGGTTTTGGTTCTATTCAGGAAATATTATCAAAAAGCAAAACAGGAAAATTGGCTTTTGAAGCTGAACATAATACTGCATGGTATCTGTTGAATATTAATTTTGATGGTGAATTTGTTTTTGAAATTATTCCGGAAGATTCAACAAATGATTATGATTTTTTAGTATATAAATACACCGATACCGGCTTCTGCAAAGGAATACAAAAAAATGCTATCAAACCTATCCGTTCAAATTTATCGCGCTTAGATCCACAAAAAAAAGGAATTACAGGATTAGTATCAGGGGCAAAAAGTGAATTTGTTGGAAAAGGCATTGGCGCTGCTTATTCAAAATCCATTAACGTATTAAAAGGAGAAAAATATATACTTGTTTTAGATAATGTATATCCTGATGGGAAAGGTCATATTCTGAATTTCAACTACGTTAAACAAGTTGTGATTTCCGGTATTGTCCTTGACGCAGATAGTGTTCCGATAAAGTCGGAAATTATACTTTCAGATAATATAGGAAATGTTGTTCATCAGCAAAACACCGAAAAGGATGGTAAATACACCATTAATTCAAGTATGAAAGAGAGTTTAAATTACACGCTTTCTTTTTCCTCTGCAAATAGTTTTATTGATATTAAAACACTTAATACAAATGATCTGAAAAATTCAAATGCTTTCATAGACATTCGAACAATATTGGTTAGACTAAAAAAAGGAATGAAATATAACATGAGTAGCATTAATTTTTATGGCAATCTAGCTGTATTGCTACCTTCAAGTCATTCATCACTAGTTGCACTTTATAAATTAATGAAGGAAAATGAAAAAATGATAATACGGATTGAAGGGCATATAAATTTACCGGGTGGTGCTTCCAGAAACAACGTTTTCGAACAAACCTTATCAGAAGACCGGGCGAAGACCGTTTGCGACTATTTGCAAAATCAGGGAATACGCAAAGAACGTATAAGCAGTATTGGTTATTCTGCCAGTAAAATGCTTTTTCCAAATCCAAAAGATGAAGCTGAAATGTCTGCTAACAGGCGTGTTGAAATAAATGTGATTTCAATAGAATAAAGTATCTGCTTAAAATTGTACTTTTGCATTTTTAAAATTCAAACCACAATTATTAAAAATCCGTTATTTATAAAACTAAATGAGAAAAGCCTCTAATAATATACTTGAAACTATTGGTAATACACCTTTGGTTCGTATTAACAACATCACTAAAAATGTTAAAGCTACAGTTTATGCAAAAGTAGAAACCTTTAATCCCGGTAACTCCATAAAAGACCGTATGGCATTGAAAATGATCGAAATTGCTGAAAAGGACGGTCGTTTAAAGCCAGGTGGTACAATAATAGAAGGTACAAGTGGTAATACAGGCATGGGCTTGGCGATCGCTTCAATTATTAAAGGGTATAAATGTATTTTTACTACCACCGATAAGCAATCAAAAGAAAAAGTAGATGCTTTACGTGCTTTTGGTGCTGATGTAATTGTTTGTCCAACCAATGTTGAACCGGAAGATCCCCGCTCTTATTATTCTGTTTCATCCCGTTTGGAAAAAGAAATCCCAAACTCTTGGAAACCAAACCAATACGATAACTTAAGTAATTCATTGGCGCATTACGAACAAACTGGTCCCGAAATTTGGGAGCAAACAGAAGGTAAGATCACTCATCTTGTGGTAGGAGTTGGAACGGGCGGTACAATTTCAGGTACCGGTCGTTATTTAAAAGAAAAAAATCCGAATGTAAAAATATGGGGAATAGATACCTACGGTTCTGTTTTTAAAAAATACAAGGAGACAGGTATTTTCGATAAAAATGAAATTTACCCCTACATTACTGAAGGTATCGGTGAGGATTTTTTACCTGCCAATGTTGATTTTAATGTAATTGACCGTTTTGAAAAAGTAACGGATAAAGATGCCGCTATAATGACTCGCGAGATTACTAAAAGAGAAGGTATTTTTGCAGGTAACTCAGCAGGTTCTGCTATGGCAGGGCTTATGCAATTAAAAAATGAATTAAAAGAAGGTGATGTTGTTGTTGTAATTTTTCATGATCATGGAACACGTTATTTAGGTAAAATGTTTAATGATGAATGGATGCTTGAAAAAGGCTTTTTTGATAAAAAAGGATTAGTTGCCAAAGATTTTGTAAACACAAACACCAACGGACAGTTGATCACTATTGAAATGTCCGACACCATTGGTAATGCCGTAAAACTGATGAGTAAAATGGATATTTCTCAGATTCCGGTAACACATGATAAACGAGTGGTAGGTTCTTTAAATGAAAGTTTATTGTACGCCAAAATAATCAGTAATCCGGAAATAAAGAATCAAAAAATTGAAAGTATTATGCAACCGGCATTCCCATTTGTTGATATTTCTGCACCAATAGATTCGCTTTCCGCTATGATCACGGATAAAAATCCAGCCGTTTTAGTAAAAGATTTTAAATTAGATAAAACATATATTATTACCCGTTACGATATTATTAATGCGTTAACGAAATAGTTTAAAGTTTAAAGTTGGAAAGTTAAAAAGTTGATTTAATAAATCGCTTTAAACTTTCCAGCTTTGAACCTGAATTTTCAAATTTTCAAACTTTAAACTTTGAACTTATACTTCGATCAGCTTAATAGAAAAATTGAGCTCCCTTTCCCTCCGAAAAGGATTATCTCCTTAGTGCCTTCCCAAACCGAATTATTATATGATTTAGGCTTGCGCGATGAAGTGGTTGGCATTACCAAATTTTGTATTCATCCTGATGAGTGGTTCCATACCAAAATACATATTGGAGGAACGAAAAAAATCGATTTCGATAAAATAAAACAACTAAACCCTGATCTGATTATTGGCAACAAAGAAGAAAATGAAAAGGGGCAGATCGAACAATTAATGAAGGATCATACGGTATGGATGAGTGATATTTATACTCTGAAAGATGCATTAAATATGATTGTTCAGGTTGGAACATTAGTAGGTAAGCCTCAGGAATCAATATATTTAAAACTACAAATAGAATCTCAATTCAACGATCTCAACTTTAAACTTTCAACTTTCAACTCAAAGCTCAATGCTACTTACTTCATTTGGAGAAAACCGTTTATGGTAGCCGGCAGCAATACATTTATCGATGATATGCTCAGCCGTTGTGGTTTAAATAATGTATTTGCCTCTTCCGACTCAATACGTTATCCGGAAGTTAGCGAACAGCAAATTGCTGAAATAAAACCTGAAGTAATATTACTTTCATCAGAGCCTTACCCTTTTAAAGAAAAGCATATTTTGGAACTTCAATCTATTTGTCCTGAAGCTAAAATAATGATTGTGGATGGTGAGTTGTTTTCATGGTATGGATCTCGTTTGTTGCAGGCGCCATCCTATTTTGAAAAAATAAGAGAAACAATGACTTTCTGAGTTGGTGGTTTAAAATCTCCTTTCTGAAATTTTTATTTCAATATTTTTCCAAATCTCCGAGCCTGTTTAAATTTCATAAAAAAACATAACAGTATTTCCTATAAAAGCCAACGTAATTATCGACAGGCTCGAAATTACCATGTGCGCTGTCATCCGATCTTGTTGGGGAAGTGTGGAGGCGTTTTGGGTTATTGCATATATTTGGTGTGAATATTAAACAACGGGAAATTTGTCCTACCCCCTTTGAAACAGTGGTTTCGAATCCAACGCTTGTAAACATTGGACAAGTGCTAACTAATTTTTCTATTAAGGTTCATTTGCCAATAAAAGGATTAATAAAAGCGACTATTTTTAAGCAGTTTTGTGGAGGAGAAACTATTAAAGAGTGTGATAAAACAGTTAAAGAATTAGGCCGATTTAAGATCGGAACCATTTTAGATTATTCAGTAGAAGGTAAAGAAACCGAACACGATTTTGAGGTGTGTGCCATCGAAACTATTGCAACTATTGCTAAAGCGAAAGATGATAGTCTTATTCCTTTTTGTGTTTTTAAAGTAACCGGCCTTGCACGTTTGAGTTTACTAGAAAAAGTTACGTCTGCCAAACCCCTGACCTTAGATGAAAAAAAAGAATTTGATCTCATAGAAAATCGTGTTGACAGAATCTGCAAAGCTGCGCATGAAGCAGGTACTCCCGTTTTTATTGATGCGGAAGAGAGCTGGATACAGAAAGCGATCGATGATCTGGCAAATAAAATGATGGCAACATATAATATTCAGAAACCTATTGTTTACAATACGTTTCAAATGTATTGTAAAGATAAAATGGCGTATTTAAAACATTCCTTTGCGGTTGCTAAACAACACAATTATTATTTGGGTGCCAAATTAGTTCGTGGTGCTTACATGGAAAAAGAACGTGCCCGAGCTGCGGAAAAAAATTATCCATCTCCTATACAAGGAAAAAAGGAAGATACAGATAATGATTATGATGCAGCACTTCTATTTTGCGTAGAAAATATTGACAGAATAGCAATTTGCGCAGGAACACACAATGAAAACAGTTCAATGAATCTGGTGCAACTAATGAAAGATAAAAACATTACTGAAAACAATAAACATATTTTTTTTTCGCAATTGCTGGGGATGAGTGACCATATCAGTTACAATCTCGCTGATGCAGGGTACAATGTTGCAAAATATGTACCTTACGGACCAGTGAATGAAGTGCTGCCTTATTTGATCAGAAGAGCTCAGGAAAACACTTCAGTAAAAGGACAAACAGGCCGCGAATTAAGTTTGATCATTAAAGAAAAACAAAGAAGAAAAACTTCTCAATAGCCTTGCAAAACCTGCTAAGTTTTTGAATACGAACTCTGTATTTAAAATTTAATATATTTGCAGTCGCTGAAGATTTTTATTTTAAATAAATCATATTAACATAAATAACCATGGAACCAGTAACAACAGAAGCTGCTTTGCCTGCAAAAAGGCCTAAATTTTTGACCGTTTTATGTATCTTATCTTTTGTTGGTATTGGAATTAGTTTGGTTAGCGGTATAATCAGTTATTTCTCTTATTCAACGTTAGCAAATGCAGGTGGAATGCTTAATAGTATTGGAGCAGGAGTTAAAGATGGTGAAAAAATAGGGGAATCGATGAATGCTTTGGCCAATGCAATGGGAATGGATTATGGTAAATGGGCATTGGTGGTATTAATTCAGACAATACTTAACATTCCAATTTTAGTGGGTGTACTGATGATGTGGAAACAAAAGAAAGTTGGTTTCTATATTTATGCACCTTTCGAAATAATTCAACCTGTAATGCCTATTATATTTGGGCTTGGTTTATTTGGTGGGTTAAGTGCAATACTAAGTTTGATCTTTGCTATCGTTTTTGTGGTATTATACGCATTGAACTTAAAACACATGAATGGTGGTACTGCATCAGATGCAGCATCAGCATCAAGTCTGGGGCAAAAACAAAATCCGGCTGCTGGTTCAAAAAGCGGTACTTTTTATGAGATCAGAGTAGGGAATGTAACTTGTGTTCCTGTAGGAGCAACGTTTAAAGTAGGGATGACAGTTACTGCTAAAAAATTTGCTACTGACAGCAAAACAGGAAAAGTAAAAGAAGAAATGATCAATGACGAAATTCAAATTGGAATGGTGAAAGACGGAAAAGAGATCTATTTAAAAAGCTATAAATTTACAAAAACAAGTACACTTTTGAACCTTACTCTTAACCAAAAACCTGATAAGATTGGCGTAGATCCGTACAATAAATTACCGGAAAAAGTTTAGCCCTCTTTAATTTTTAATTTTAGATTTTTATTTTATTTTTTGAAAAATTAAAATAATTCAGAAAAATTGATCTTTATTTTATTTAGCAAATAAAAAATGTTGCATAAATTTCATTACTAATCTCTATGGTTGATCAAACCTATTTGCCAAGTAAAACAGTAACATTAAAGGATGATAATTTAAAGGCAGCATCTATTGAATCCACCGCACCTAAAAGTATCGTTTCTGTTAAAGATAATTACCTTTCTCACAAGACAGTGATTCTTAATGCCGGACTAAATGAAATAAACAAGGAAGAGATCATTCCATCTTCTATTTCTTCAACCATTGATTCTAAAGTTGATGAGATTTCTCAGAAAATAATAAATATAGTTGATGAAATAAAAACTGAAAAAATAGCAGAAAAGACAATCGAGGTTCAGTCGAATATTATTAATGCTATAACTACTTCTCCTTTAAATCCTGATACAGATAAAGGGAATTACCTTTTTCATAAAACGGTTAATTTAACAACCGAAGTGGTTGCTGTACCGAAAGAAGAAAAATCAAGGGAAGATCTATCTAACAAGATAAACATACCGTCTCCATCACCTGCAAACATTGTTTCTAAAGACAATTACCCTTCTCACAAAACCATTGATCTATCCGGTACTGCAATTAAGCAAGAAGAAAAATCTATTGATGTAAAAACTACTATTACTAAAGAGGAGCAGACTATCGTTCAACCCGTTGCAGCTGATACAAATAGTTCAATAATCATAGAGAAGGTCTCAGAACAAAGAGTAGAATTTGTTTCAAAAATAAATATAGCTGCCGAAAAAACAGTTAACCAAGTGATAGATGCACCACAAACAATTGGTTTAAAGGAAGATAACAATGAAAGTTATCCGTCACGTAAAACAGTAATTCTAAAAGAAGTAGAAAAAATTACCTTAGCTGAAAACAATAAAAAGGAATTAGTAAATCGAGAAATTCATTCAACTGAAAACAAAACAGAAAGCGTAGCAATATTAAAAACCTCGGAAATACTTTCAGTTACATATCCAAATCATAAAACCCATTTTTTTGTTAAAGAAGAGAATAAAGTAGTAGCAGAAAATGACGGAGCCTTGTCTGCTGCACCTTCT
Organism: Bacteroidota bacterium; assembly: GCA_021413595.1. Lineage (GTDB taxonomy): Bacteria > Bacteroidota > Bacteroidia > 2-12-FULL-35-15 > 2-12-FULL-35-15 > 2-12-FULL-35-15. The sequence goes on from JAIOQD010000257.1 coordinate 9,468, forward strand.
TCTTCTTCCTCTCCTTCAATTAAAAAGGAAGAAACTATAATTCAAGGAAATAATAAACCGAATACCGTTATTTCATCAGCTAAACGTCAAAAACCGGTTTTGTGGATGGCGATAAGTAGTTCTTTATTTATTTTATCGGCAATTAGCATTTGGTTTTTCTATAATCAACAAAACTCCTTGAAAGAAGAAATTACTTTATTAAAGCTCAACAATGAAACTTTAACAGATAGTGTAACGAAGCTCCGTAGGGACAAACTTCAATTTGATGATATAATTATTAGGGGCGGAAAAATTGATCCTAAAAACAATATTACTTTATTAGAGAATGCAACTGACGCAGAAGCATTAAGGATCTGTTTTTCTATTAATAGTAATCAATATGCTACAATTGGAAAAAAAGCGGTGTATATTCGAATTATCGACCCGAATAATAACGTTTTAGGTAATCCAAAAGATAACCTTTTTGAATACAAAGGAAATCAATTACCTTTTTCCTTAAAGAAAGAGGTTGAGTACAGAAAGGAAGAATTGATGCTTTGTATTGACTATAAGCCTGAGGAAAAACTTCAGAAGGGACTCTATAAAGCGGAGATATATAATGATGGAGTGTTGGATCTAAAGAGTTCATTTGAGTTAAAATAATTTTCACTCTTTAGCCCCAAATTTCTGAATACTATTATAATTTATTGAAAATTAAAAAAACAATGGAAAATACAGAAGACCTACAAAAGTACTTTGACTCAAAAGAATATTCCACTTCAATTATTGGAAAAGAAGGGGAGGAGGAGCCTGTAACTATAGATGAAAGCAAAATATCGAATCTAATTTCTCTTTTGACCGATCCTGCTAACAAAGAATTGAAAGAAGGAACGCTTTTAACTTTAAAAAAGGAAAAAGGTGGAAATTTACTCTTATTAGCCATTGCAAGCCCAAAAGCTGAAAACGTGAGGCACAAACTGGTTGCAGCTTGCTGGGAATCTGAAATAAATTATAGTCACTATTTTTCTTTTTTTATTCTTCTGGCTCTTGATAATGACTATTTGGTTTCCCTGGAAGCTATAACAGTTATTTCTACAATGGAAGGCCCTTTTAACAATGATGATGTGAGAAAAGCAATTAAAAAAGTGAAGGCTGCAAAAGAAACTATTACCACCGAGAAAGTAGTTTTATTAAATGATCTGGTGGATACTCTGGAAGGTTTTATTGCTCCCGATAATAATGAATTTGAGAAAAACTAGTTAAATTGTTTACAGGATAATTGCAAAATTTTATTCATTCGATCTCTGCTGTCAAACCTCTTTCTAATAGAGCAGTACAAAAAGATTCTAATTCTTCGTATGATCCTTTTTTAACTGAACATTTTCCTTTATAGTGTACTAAAAAAGTACATTGTTCCGCTTGTATTGCATCGTGTTTGCAAATTTTTATCAGCGATTCAATTACAAAATCAAAGGTATTGAACTCATCGTTATAAAGTATGATTTGCTTATCAGCTACTTCAACCTCTTCGGTTTCAACCAACACATCCGACTCGGTATCAAAATTGTGCTGTTTTTCATTATAGTTTTTCATCTGAAAATGATTATGGTGATATTGTTTGTTGTTTAATTGCCTACTGCTAAATTGCCCAATTGTATAATTATTTTCTTGCTTCCTCAACAGGTATTTTTTCGCCATTACGGAAAGCAATAATAAATGCATCCGTAAGGCTTTCCGCCACCACTTCAGATTTTAGTGAGTTCGCCTCTTCATAGGTTTTTAAATTTCCTACAGTATAAACAGTTAATCCATTATTGTCTTTGTAGGTTTTAATGCCCTTCGAAGCAATTTTAATAAATTTGTTGGCTATTTCTAATGGCACTTCATCGTTAAATGCACCAATTTGAATTTTATATATAATTCCGGAATTACTAGCATCGCTGCTGCTTGGAGTAGCTTCTTTGTTTATTTGATTTGACGTAGAATTATTTGCAGCCGGTTGTGTAATGTCTGTTATATCAACAATCCATCTTTCTTCGGTGAGGCTTTGTTTTGGCAGAGCAGTAAACATAGGCAATTTATTAACGTTAGCACCAGTAGAAAACACTGCATCTCCTTGCTTTTCGTATTGTTTTGCTTCGGCCAATGAAATACGTTTGCCATTGTAATAAGCAGTAACAAATGCATCTTTAATACCTACATCATTTATCATTTCTGTTGCTTCCGCAGCACGTGATACACTTTTATAAATTCCAGTGTAATAGCGTAAGTTCCCATTAGCAGCTGTTTCGGTATATAATGGTTTCATATTATATAACTTACCGGCTACAACGGGTTGAGAAAATACACCAACCTGCACAGTATAGAATAAGCCTTGAACAGTGGTTACACTTTCTGTTTTGGCAATAGCTTTTAGTTCATCCGTTTTTTTGTCGGTTACAGGTAGTTCATTAGTTGTTACAACCGTATTGTTTTCTGTATTTACAATTGGGTTATTTATTTGTAAAACGGTGGTAGGAACTCCACCCGCCATAGCATAGGCTTCATTTATCGGAATACGTTTACCATTTAAGAAAGCAACTATAAAGGCATCTTTATATCCCATACCAATAATTTTATTTTTTACTTTATCAGCAGTTGTGAATTTTTCAAAAACGCCAACCGTATAACGTATAAATCCTTTAGGTGTTGTTTCTCCTGTTATAGGACTCATGCCTTGAAATAGATCCTGAGGTATTGGTTTTCGGAATGCACCTATCTGAACCTTAAAGATTAAACCTTCCGGTAATTCTTTATTTATAGGAATTGGATTTTTTAATGAATAGATAGGTGTTGATTTCTGCTCGAAAACTTCATTTGGGCTTAATATAACATCTGAAGAAGAGGATGTTCTTATGCTTGTATTGCCAGCGTTTTCATTTATAGAAGAATTAAGAGGTGGGGTTATATTCCCGGCAGACACAACAGCGTTCGTAACAGGGGGGATCGATGTTCCGGAATTTAATTGGTTATTTGTAACGCTTTGATTATTGGCAGCATTTGTAGCGGAAGCAATAAAATTTGGATTGTATTTTTTATAAATATCCATTGCCTCTTTTTGTTTTTCCAGAGCATTGATTTCATTTTTGCGTGCAGCTTCTAATTCCGTTTCTTTTGCAGAATATGAATCAGTAGTGCTTGCTTTTATTCGTTGTTTTCTAGCGTTATCAAAAAAAGTTTTTGCTTCATCATTTGTTATTTCAGCCTTTAAAATTTCGGTTGAAGCGTTTGAGGAAGATGCAGATGCTATTTGGTCCAATTCATTTTGATTAGAATCAAATTGTGTTGTATTAGCTGTGCCAATTAACTGAGAAGCTTGCAATTTTTTGTCTTGTCCTTCTTTCATTAACTCTTCAGACTGAGCATAAATTGTATTTTTTGTAGTGGTGTTTTTTGACTTCGCTGCTTGCGATTTCAATTCAACTGATTGGCTCATTACTACATCCGCTTCCTTATTAAGCACTTCGGCTTTTAACATTTGCTCTTTTGCAGCAGGCTCATTGTATGTATTTTGATTTTCGGCAGATGTGGTATTGGAGTTGGCGTTTATTGTTTCATTTGTTTTAGCAATTGAAACAGTATTATCTTTTACAGGTAAAGTGGTACTATCCGTAACCGGGAAAAAAACATTCTCTTTTACCGGTAAAGTAGTATTTGCCACGGCATTAGTATTGTTAGGATTACTTTTCTGATCTCCTGTGGTATTAGTTGTGTTATCCTTAACAGCAGTATTATCAGAACTTGTGTTAGTAGCAATATTTTGTTGATTCAAAGTCTCCGCTTTTGTTAAGCTTTGGCTCGCCTGCGTTTTTTTCTCTTTTGAACTGACCTCTGCATCACTTATTTTCTTCAAAAGCAATGCTTTCATTTCAGGATCTGTTGTTGCAGCATAATCCTGTTCTTGCTTTTCAATATCAGCATCTATAGCTTCAGCCCATTTTTTTAATACATCGGCCTTTTCCTTTTCACGATCGCCCTCATTTGTATTTTTTTCGGCAGTGGCTAGATCAGCTTTGTATTTTTTGTTGATATCGATAAGAGCGGTGGCTGTTGTTTTAGAGGTTCCTGCTGTGTTAGTATTTACAGGCGAAGTGGTATTTTTAACCGAACCTCCATTTTGCTCAGTGCTGTTAGCATTCACAGGATTACTGCTGTCACTGGAATTGCCATTAGTATTTACAGATGTGGCAGCAACAGTTGCATTGTGATTTTTATAAATATCAGCTGATTTTTTTTGCTTTTCCAAAGCAAGCATTTCATTTTTAGAAGCATCTTCCAATAGTATAGCTTTTTGATCTAATGATCTGGTAGTATCAGCGCGAAGATGCAGTTTCTCGGCTTTCTCAAAATAGATCAATGCTTCATCATTATTCATATCAGCCATAGCAATATCGTCTGAAGTATTTGTTGAATATGATTTTGCAAGATTATCTAACTGAACTTTATTGGAAGCATATTCCGTTTTGTTTGCATTCGAATTTAGTTGAGCCGCTTGAATTTTCTTTTCCTTTGATTGTTCGAGCATATCATTCGACTGCTCTAATAATATTTTTTTTGTTTCTGGATTCTTTTCCTTAGCTGCTTTTGATCTCAGATCATCAGAATACGACACCAAAGTATCGGCTTGTTTATTTACCAAATCAGCTTTTGTATTTTCTTCCGTTACTGAAACATTGTTATATACAAACTGATTTTCAGTTCCCGCAACTGCTGCTGTTGTGGTGTCAGCATTTTTAGTAATTGTGTTAGTATTAGCTGTAATGTTTGTGTTTTCTGTGTTAGAGTTGGCAGCAATGGCTGATTGGTTTATATTTGCTAAACTTTTTTGTGCTTCTATGTTCTTTTCTTTTGAGCTGTTTTCAGCATCACTTATTTTTTTAGCCAGCAATGCTTTCATTTCAGGGTCTGTTTCAGATATATAATCTGCCTTTTGTTTTGCTACATCAGCATCAATAGCTTCCGACCACTTTTTTAATACTGTTGCTTTTTCTTTTTCACGCTCATCCTTATTCTCAATTTTTTCGGCAGTAGCCAAATCAGTTGAATATTGTTTATTAATATCTGAGAAGGCTTTTGCTGTGGTATTTGTATTCGTTGTTGAAGTATTTGTATTACTAGATGAAACTGTATTTGTACTATTATTATCCGAAGTGTTTGAAGCTGCAATGTTATCTGAAGATTGACTTGATGCTTTAATACTATTAACCTGTTGCTCTAATTTGTTTTTATCAATGGCAGCTACATTAGCTGCGGCTGTTTCACTGCTGCTTGTTTTAGACTGATCCACCACAGTACTAACCAGATCGGCTTCATTTTTAATGCCACTGTATTCTTTTTCAACCTTAACAAGCTTTATTTGATTTTGTTCTAATTCTTTTTGTTTCTTGCCATTTTCAATCACCAGCTCTGCAATCTGATTGTCTAAGCCTTGTTTTACTTGGTTGTTTTTAGTATTAGCAGCATCAAGTTTTAATTCACTTATGATGGTTTCATTATCAGCTATATCTTTTTTGAGGTCGCTGGATACTTGTGTTGTTTGATCTAATTCACGTTTTTTGTTTTCTTCTTCTTTTTTATAACTGTTTAAAACGGGGAAACGATCAGCATTGCTTAGACTCAATGCCTCTAACCTTTTTTCTAATTCATCTAATTTACTTGTTGATTCTTTAGAATTTTTCGATTTTACAGCAACCTCTAGTTCTTTTGCATATTGCATGGATAGATCAGCCTCTTCCTTTTTTGCAATTGCTGTTGCATCCATTCTTTTTGCAAGATTAAATGCCACAACAGTTTCTTTGTTAAGCCTTTCTGCTTCTGCTCTTGCAGCATTTGCTTCATCAGTAAGTGCTTGTTTTTTAATATTATCATCTGTGGCTGATGCAGAAGCCATTAAAGCATCCGCTTCCTTTGATTTACTTTGTGCCTGTTCATTTTTTTGATTCGCAAAACTCATTGCAATATCAGCCTGTTCTCTTGCTGTTGTGGCTTCAGTATCTACAATACTTGCATCATTATAAGCAATCTTAACAATATCATCGTTGCTTAATGTTTTAACGGTTTTAGGTGTATCCGTTTGCTGTACGATGGCTGTTTCGGTAGCTGAAACACTATCCTCTTTTGTAGTATTGATAGCAGACTCTGTGGAAGCCATCACATCCATTTTCGCTTTTTCTTTGATCACATTAATTGCCAACAAATAATTGGAATCGCTTATCGCTTCATCAAATAAATTGTTTATTTTCAACTTATCGGTAGGTAATTCAAAGCTGATCTCTTGTTTCATTGGTCTGAATTCAGTCTGAACAGGAACCTTAACTACTTCGGATTGTGTAGCAAAATCAGGAGTTTCAACAGTAAATAAAAAACTGCCACCATTCGGTAATTTTATGTCATACGAACCTGTTGGTGTAGAATTAAAAATGCCAAGAATAGTATTATCATTCACATTTTTTACTGTGATTTTTATGTTAAGTGCTTGATCCTTATGATTTTTAAGAACAGTCCCTTTTATAATTGCAAAATC
>JAIOQD010000195.1 GCA_021413595.1 Bacteroidota bacterium
TTTCTTTGCGTGTATTTCCAGCAATAGTTCCGCCCTGATGGGCAATATTTTTATTTTCATTTAATGTTTTTGGTTTCTTTTCTTTTGATATTTCAGCCGTGGTGGCTTCAGCAAGCATATTTAGAACTAACTCAAGATTAGTCATATTATCACGAAGGTTTTCTTTTTTCAGATTTTTATGCTTTTTGTATTGCTTTATCGTTTTCCCACTCCACGCTTGTGTAATAATATCAGTAAGTGCGGCAAATTCCTGTCCTTTTTTTACTCCTCTATTTTCCCATTCATCAGTTAATTCTTTTCTTACCTCAATACTTTTTAGCCGCTGATTGATCCATTCCTTACTATATCCGAGCTTTAGATAGTTTTCCATTGCCCTATCAATGCTCATTTCAGGATCTTGTGATTCTTCTATTCTTTCGTAACCTACTTGTGCCAACCATGGTTTAAAAGGTTCGGCATTGGGTGATGGAATGGATTGAATTAAACGTAATAGTTGTTCTGTATCAGCTATATCGGTTAGATAAAATTTCCCATCTGAAGCTTCCATTTTCAGTTGTCCCATATTTGAGGACAACTGACTCCCTTCCTCATTTAGCTTTGTTTTTAAAGCACTCCAATACTTGCGTGGACGAGGACTCCCTGTAAGCACTTCTATAACATCTATTACAGAAAAACACCATTTCTCTTCATCTTCATTCCAAGAAGAACGAATTTTTTTACTTTCAAATAATTTAACACTCATTATTATGCTATTTTTTTACAGTTGAATTCAATTGAAAAATACGACATGATTCGCAATTCATAAAATAGCATCGAGCTGAGCTTACACAGGGAACTTATTCTAACTTAAAACTCCTTCCCTATTTCTCTTTTAATAAGATCAATGGCCACTTTAGTAGGCAATTCTGTTAATTGAGACGAAACTGCAATGATAGCTTGAGCCAATTCCATTCCACTGGCTTGTGAGCTCACTTTTGTTGAAGATACATTTATCAACTTTATTGTTTCTTCTTTTGCGCGTATCACAGTCTCCCATGCTTTGCTACTCATGTAAATTTGCTGTGAAAGGTTATGCTCAAATTCCGAACGAATAGTTTTAAGTAATTCACCTTGTAACATGGGAGCACTCACGGCTTTGTTGCTACGCATCACCAGACTGCTCGGGTTAATTCGTTCCAAAAACAAAATCACACGCTCATAAGCCTGCAACCGAATTGGAGTAATTAGTGTTTGATTGGCAAGCTTTAAATCAAATGTTCTCTTGTTATTTTCGTGATTCAAAAAGTTTTTTACCAAATAGTAGGTTGTAAGAAAAACAATACCTGCAGGTAAAATAAATTTCAGGATGTCAAATAATGGATCTAGCATGGCTTTATTTTTTAATTATTGTTTTTGATTAATATATAAATTATACACATCGATAACACTAATGTTACTGATTTTCGCTGATCTTATTTAAAGCTATCGGAATAGATTCCGTGTTAAGCCGTTTAATCCGCCTCATCTATGCTCTATTAATTTATACTTATCGCCCTTGAAAATTGCATTTTTGTATTAAACAATTTGATCAAATTTACACCGTTTCTTCTGAAATCCACTTACCAACTGTTGGTGCTACATACTTTTTCATTTTCATCAATAGATCATCAATATTATCACTTTCCAACAACATTTGCTGATTTATTTGTTTTAAAAAACCTTTATCAACCATTGTTTGAATTAAAACAATCAAAGCATCATAAAACCCGTTAACGTTTAATAAGCCAATTGGTTTTTTATGCAACCCAAGCTGTGCCCATGTGAGCATTTCAAAAAGTTCTTCGAGTGTTCCGAAACCTCCCGGTAAAGCTATTACACCATCACATAGATCATTCATCAAGGTTTTACGCTCATGCATGGTATCTACCAAAATCAATTCCGTAAGTTGTTCATGAGCAATTTCCTTACTTTTCAGAAAAACAGGAAGTACCCCAATAACTTTTCCACCATTATCAAGCACCGCATCAGCAACAGCTCCCATTAGCCCAATTTTTGCTCCGCCATACACCAGTTCAATATTATTCTTTGCTAAACTACGACCAACAAGCATGGACTGAGTTTCATAAATATCATCGGAACCTAAACTGGAACCGCAGAATACTGTAATTCGTTTCATTTATATCTTTTAATAAAAACAGGAGGCATCTTATGTTGCAAATTTAGTAATAAAACCATGTGATAACAGGGAGATTGTAAATGAAACTTTTTGTATTGCCATTCAAAACCAAAATTAACGAGATGGAGCGTGTGTTTTTGGACAAAACCCCATATTTTCGAGGTAAAAACTGACTATTTTATCGTCAAAAAACCCTATAAATCACAATTATCCATTTCCCATCACACAATTTTATTAGTTTTGTATTTTTCAAACCCATTTGTATGAGCAAATTATCCGATAGAATAATAAATTTAGCAGAATCACAAACACTTGCAATGGCTAAAAAAAGCCGTGAATTGCAGGCCCAAGGCAAAGATATCATCAGTTTAAGCATTGGTGAGCCCGATTTTGATACTCCTCAATTCATTAAAGATGCCGCAAAACGTGCAATCGACAATAATGTTACACGTTACACCCCTGTGGCTGGTATTCAAGAATTACGTAAAGCGATCTCCGAAAAATTTAAACGTGATAATGATCTAAACTATACAGCCGAACAAATTATAGTTTCAACAGGAGCAAAACAATCTATTGCTAATGTTATTTTGAGTTTAATTAATCCAGGAGAAGAAGTAATTGTTCCAATCCCTTACTGGGTAAGTTATATCGAAACAATTAAGCTGGCTGAAGGAATTCCGGTTACCATTCCAACCAATGTAGAATCCAATTTCAAGATCAGTCCGGAACAGCTAAAAAAAGCGATCACTTCTAAAACAAAAATGATCGTATTCAGCACCCCTTGTAACCCAAGCGGTTCGGTTTATACTAAAGAAGAACTAAAAGCGTTGGCAGAAATAATTGTTCAGTATCCTGATTTATATGTTATTTCGGACGAGATCTATGAATATATTAATTTTGTTGGTAAACACGAAAGCATTGCACAGTTTGATTTTATCTACGACCGTGTAATTACGGTGAATGGTGTTTCAAAAGGCTTTGCAATGACGGGGTGGCGTATCGGCTACATTGGTGCTCCTTTATGGATTTCGCAAGCCTGCGAAAAAATGCAGGGACAATTTACTTCGGGCACCTCATCTATTTCACAAATGGCAGCATTGGAAGCAGTAAAAGCTAGTCCCTCGGTAACCTATGAAATGCGCGATGCCTTTAAAAAACGCAGAGATCTGGTATTGGAATTATTAAAAGAAATTCCAGGAATCAAATCAACAGTGCCTGATGGCGCATTTTATATATTCCCGGATATCTCCTATTATTTTGGCAAATCTTATAACAATTATCACATAAAAAATTCGAACGATCTAAGTATGTTTTTACTTGAAGAAGGGAATATTGCATTAGTTTCGGGAGATGCTTTTGGTGATGATAATTGCATACGCTTTTCCTATGCAACATCAGAAGAAAGACTAATTGAATCCGTAAAAAGGGTGAAAGAGGCTTTGGCGAAACTTAAGTAGTAAATTACAAAAATAATTTTACAATTTTGCTGTAAGGCAATTAAATATAGGAACGAATACATCAATGCAAGCAAACAACAATATTACACTCCAACAAATTTTCAAATCGTTCAACGATCTGAATGTGTTGATTATTGGAGATGTGATGATTGATACCTATATGTGGGGTAATGTAAATCGTATTTCTCCGGAAGCTCCTGTACCTATTGTATCTATTATAAAAAAAGAAAACCGTTTGGGGGGAGCAGCAAATGTGGCTCTTAACATTCAGTCGATGGGTGCAAACCCAATTTTATGTTCTGTAATTGGTAATGATGATGGCAGCAAACTATTTTTGGATTTGTTAAAAATTCAAAAACTTTCAGCGGATGGAATTTTAAAAAGCAAAAAACGCATTACCACTGTTAAAACTCGTATAATTGGTGGTAATCACCAAATGTTACGTGTAGATGATGAAATAGAAACCTCCATCAGCAAGGAGGAAATAGAAGCATTATCTGATAAAATTAAAAAACTAATCATCAGTAAAAAAGTTAACGTTATCATTTTTGAAGATTATGATAAAGGCTGCATAACACCTGAGTTAATAAAAAACTGTATTACTTTTGCCAAACAAAAAAACATTCCAATTGTGGTTGATCCTAAAAAGAAAAATTTTATGTCATACAATGGAGTTACCCTTTTTAAGCCTAATTTAA
>JAIOQD010000196.1 GCA_021413595.1 Bacteroidota bacterium
GCTGAACGTGTTGTTGAATAAATTGTAGTAGTGTCTCCAGGCCTATATTCAGAATCTGTAAAAGCTTGGGAGGTAAAAGAGCTGATCCAGTTTAATCCTCCATCAAAGGATTTAAAGAGTCCCGAATAGGTAGAAATTAAAATAGATTGAGCATTTAATGGATTAATTAGAATTTTTGAAATTTGATAATTTGGAAAAGAACTCACATGTTGCCATGTTAGACCGCCATCAATAGATTTAATTAAGCCCAATGTAGGCATATTATTTCCAAATCTGTCACCGGTTCCGGCATAAATAATATTTGTATCCGTTGCGGCAATTGCAACGGCTGAAAACCCAAAATAGTCAAGATTATCAGTGTAATTAATATATGTTGCTCCACCATCATTTGTTTTCCAAAGCCCGCCAGCCGGAGTTCCCACAAAAAAAGTCTGACTATTAAAAGGGTTAACTGCAACGCAATTTGTACGTCCAATGCTGTATTTGGTCCAAAAAGCTGTATCACTATCCATTATAGGTCCTACGCTTGTCCAATTTCCTTGGCATACGGAGGAGGTGTGGTTGTTATTATCAATTAAATGTTTTTGATATTCATTATAGGCCTTTAATGGAGAAGCTAAACTCACATTTCCACTCGGAAAAACCCTTGGTTCAATCCAATTTGCCATTCTCATAAAAGGTGCGTAGCCACTTCCTTTAGTTATTTCTTTATCTTTCCATTGATCCTCAAACAGTTTTTTTGTTTCAAAAAAATTCGCATCTTTTTGCTTTAATTTATCTTCCCAACGGTTTGATTGGGAAAAAACTGAAGTACAAATTAATAACAAAATAAAAAGTGTGAAATTTTTCATCATAAAGATTGATACTATTTTATAAAATAGCAAAAGGAAATTAATATTTATTGGGCTTTACAAAACGGCTGTAAATGTAAGTATTATTAGTTGAAAAAATCGGCAATCGCATCAGCGCATTTTTGTCCATCAATTGCTGCTGAAACAATTCCTCCTGCATAACCTGCTCCTTCACCGCATGGGTAAAGTCCTTTAATCTGAGGATGTTGTAATGTTTGGTTATCTCTTGGAATACGAATAGGGGAAGAGGTTCGTGATTCCACACCTACAATTACAGCATCATTACTCAAATAACCACGCATTTTTTTTCCAAATTCCCGAAATCCGATCTGCAACCGTTTACCGATAGCTTCAGGAAGTAAAGTATGTAGTGGTGCTGATTTTATTCCGGGCTGGTAAGATACATCCGGAAGAGTAGGGGATAGTTTATTATTTACAAAATCCATTAACCGTTGACCGGGAGCTGTTTGAGTTTGTCCACCTGCATTCCATGCCATTTTTTCAAGTGCTTGTTGATATCGTAAACCTGCTAATGGGCCGTATTGTTGATACTCTTTTAAATCAACCGATTCAGTTGTAACAACAATACCTGAGTTTGCATAAGGATTATCTCGTTTTGATGGTGACCATCCATTTGTGACCACCTCGCCCGGTGCTGTGGCACAAGGAGCAATGATTCCACCCGGGCACATACAAAATGAATACACGCCACGTCCTAAGGCTTGGTGCACCATACTATAAGGGGCGGCAGGTAAAAAATCCCGTTTGCGTTCTACCTCTTTCAGTGTGCAATGGTATTGCAATGAATCAATTAATGCCTGAGGATGTTCCACACGTACACCCATTGCAAAAGTTTTACCTTCTATTAAAATATTTTTAGAATGTAATAATTCAAAAATATCCCTTGCACTATGCCCGGTGGCAAGAATTACTGCATCTGCCATAAATTCGATTGTGCTTGTTGTATTGTGTATTAGAATTTGTTTAAAGGGGGGGGGATGGGGCTCGAACCCATCAATACCAATTGTGTTTTCTATACCTCTAACAGGGTTTGAAACCCTGTCATAGGCAGTGTTGGCGTCAGCTATACGATTACATATAATACCTTTTATGATGTTATTTTTTATAATAAAATCGATGAGATGCGTATTAAAATGAACCTCTCCGCCATTATCAATAATGGTTTGGCGCATGGCTTCAATAATTTTCGGAAGTTTATTTGTTCCTATGTGAGGATGCGCCTCAATTAGGATGTTTTCGTCAGCACCATGGGCAACAAATGTTTCCAGAATTTTATTAATATCTCCGCGTTTTGTTGAACGAGTATATAACTTTCCATCAGAGTAGGTTCCTGCACCACCTTCGCCAAAGCAGTAATTGGAATGAGGATTTACTATATGTTCTTTATTTATAGCTGCAAGATCCCGTCTGCGGCTTTTAACATCCTTCCCTCGTTCAATAATAATTGGTTTTAAACCTTTTTCTATTAATTGCAATGCAGCAAATAATCCTGCGGGACCAGCGCCAATAATAAGTACAGGTTTTTTATTCGTTACATCGGGATACTCTCTATTATAAGATACAGGAGAAGGGACTTCTTCATTGCAGTAAATATCAACTTTTAAGTTTATTTTGATATTTCGGGAACGTGCATCAACTGAGCGTTTTAAAATTTTAACAAATGTAATTTCTGATGGCTTAATACCGGTTTGATGGGCTGCAATTCGTTTAATTGCTTCATTATCAGCGGCCTCTTCGGGTGAGAGTACCAGGTTGAGTTCTTGTTTCATATTGTTTCAGGCATGTATTTATCATGCAAAATTTTGGAAACTGAATTGATATAGTTCAGTGGTGTTTTAAATTTTATTTAAAATTAATGCCTTTTGACATCCCGAGGTTTTCCCGAGGGATCTTGT
>JAIOQD010000197.1 GCA_021413595.1 Bacteroidota bacterium
GTTAACAACAGTTGCATTTTTAATTAATGTAATTGACATTTTTTTAATAATAAAAAAGCTCTTTAAATAAAGAGCTTTAGATTAATTTATTTTTTTAAAACGCATTTTCAGCACTCCCCAAAAGGCTTCTTTAAATATTCCCTTACTCATTTTTGATTCGCCTTCTGTTCTGTCTATAAATGTAATTTGTACTTCTACGAGTTTAAATCCTAGTTTATAGGCTGTATATTTCATTTCAATTTGGAAAGCATAGCCAACAAATTTTATTTCATCAAAATTGATCCGTTCAAGTACCTTACGTCTATAGCATTTGAATCCGGCAGTGGTATCATGAATCGGTAGCCAAAGCACAATGCGAACATAAACTGATGCGAAATAGGACATCAATACACGCCCTTTGGGCCAATTTTCAATTTTTCCATCTTTTACATAACGTGAACCAATAGCCACATCTGCTCCATCCATACATGCCTGATGTAATCGAATCAAATCATCTGGGTTGTGAGAAAAATCGCAATCCATTTCAAAAACAGTTGAATACTTACGTTGCAAAGCCCATTGAAATCCATGAAAGTAGGCAGTGACTAATCCAAGTTTTCCTTTTCTTTCTTCAATAAATAGTTTATCGGAAAATTCCCGAATCAAATTTTTTACAATAGATGCTGTTCCATCAGGCGATCCATCGTCAACTATTAACAAATGGAATGGATGAGTTAAGGAAAATACTTTGCGAATCATTCGCTCAATATTTTCTTTTTCATTGTAGGTTGGTATGATAACTAAACTATCGGACACTCTAATGATTTTTTTGATTTACGAAGATAGTCGAATTTCAGTAACTAATAAATTTTTAAACGTTTTTATTCGTTATCCGTAACCGTAACCATTCTTTATTCTTAATTTTGATTAAAATCTCATACCATGAAAAAATTACTGCATTGCTGAGGCTGTTATTAAACGTGATATTGAATTAGAAAAATTCACCGCGCAATTTGTTTCTGATTTTTATTACAATAACACACGTTCCTCTACATATACTATTCCTGTTGTATTTCATGTGATCCATAATTACGGTGTTGAAAACATTTCGGATGCACAAATTTTAGATGGCTTGGATATTGTTAACAAAACCTTTCGCAAACAGTTGGCCGATACTGCTTCTATTGTTTCACTTTTTAAGCCCTTACATGCCGATTGCGATATCGAATTCAAACTGGCTCAGTTGGATCCCGATGGGAATTGTACAAATGGTATTAATCGTATAGCTTCTCCCTTGACTTTAATTGGCGATCATTCTGTTAAATCACTTATCCAATGGCCTACCAATAAATATTTGAATGTATATATTGTTTCTCAAGCGGCCGGGCTTGCCGGACATTGCGTTTGGCCGAGTGATGCTGATACTATCCCAGCCTGGGACGGTATCGTTATAGGCCATAATTATGTTGGAAGCATTGGCACATCTAACTATACGAAATCTGTGGCTTTTGCGCATGAGTGTGGGCATTATTTGAACCTCCATCATATCTGGGGTGGTAATAATGTTCCCGGTTTTTATTTTTACCCCTGCGCTGATATTAATAAAGATTGTAATGTTGATGATTGGGTTGATGACACACCTCCTACTATTGGTTGGCAAAGTTGTAACTTAAGTGGTGCCTCATGTGGTAATATTTTGGATAATGTTCAAAATGCGATGGATTACTCCTATTGCAATCGTATGTTCACAACCGGACAAAAGGCCAGAATGCAAGCTTGCCTAAACTCCCCTATTGCCGGTAGGAATAATTTATGGTTGCCATCAAATCTCACTGCAACAGGTGTAGTAACTTCCCCAGCTTTGTGTAAGGCAAATTTCACAAGTAACAAAACTGTAGTATGCCAGAATTCGTTTAATACAATTACGTTTACAAACACTTCGTTCAATGGAACTTTTACAAATATTCAATGGAGCTTCTCTGGCGGAAATCCGGCCACATCTACGCTTAACAGCCCAACTATAGCATACGATATTCCCGGTAAGTATGATGTAACATTAAAAGTAATAAATGGAAACGACACAATGACAATAACAAAACCAAACTTTGTTTCTGTTTTACCAAATACCGGAAGCAGCTATCCATTTACAGAAGGTTTTGAAACAACTACTTCTCTTGATGGTTTGGACTGGTTCTCCAACAGTTTAGATACGATCAATAATTGGCAGATCACAAGCACCGCTTCTTATAGTGGCACAAAATCAGTAATGCTCAATAACTTCGATAATCTAATGAGTACAAAGGATGAGCTTTATAGTAAAGTAATTAATTTGACCGGAGCCTCCTCCTTGAATATCAGTTTTAAGTATGCTTATGCAGAGAAGGATTCCAGCAGTAATGATCGTTTACAATTATACATTTCCAATAATTGTAATAACTCATGGCTCCAACGATTGAATCTGATAAATACAGCCTTAGAAACAGCTGCAATGACTCCAACAAGTTTTATCCCGGCAAATAGTGGGGAATGGAAACAAGCCAGTACTTCAATCCCAACTTCTTTTATAACTGCGGGTTTCAGGTTTAAATTTGTATATACTTCAAATGCCGGAAACAATATTTATATTGATGATATTAATCTGGATGTAAATGCTGGAATAAAAGATCAGGATCAGCTAAGTTCTACATTTCAAATATTTCCTAATCCGGCAATGGAGTACCTAAACATTTCATTTACTTTAGCTGAAACAAAAAAAATGAATATGTCTGTTTTAAATGTATTGGGACAAACAATTTATAGTACCGAAGAAAAAAGTTTTTCAAAAGGAGAGCATATTGTAACACTTGATATTAAAGGTTTTAATGGTGGGGTGTATTTTGTTAATGTCTCAGATGGACTGAACAGTTTTAAAAAGCCATTGGTGATTGCAGGGAATAAAAAATGATAAATATTGAATGATAAATGAAAAAAAGTGGATGTCGTATCATTCAACATTTATCATTCAACATTTCCTAAAGCACACCTTCCTTTATTTCATCAACAACTGATGGATCAAGCAATGTAGAATTGTCACCAAGTTTTACCAAAACATTTTCAGCAATTTTTATCAAAATTCTTCTCATGATTTTTCCACTTCGCGTTTTCGGAAGTCCTTTTACAATTTGTATCTTATCAGGTTTTGCGATTGGCCCCATAAATTTCGTGACAGTTTGGATTATTTCTTTTTTCAAATTATCGGTATCTGTCCGTTGGTGATCACAAATAACAAACGCATAAATTCCCCAGCCTTTTATATCATGTGGAAAGCCCACCACTGCGCTCTCAACAATATCAGGATGTTCATTTATCGCATTTTCAATTTCGGCTGTTCCAAGTAAGTGTCCTGAAACTTTTATAACATCATCAACACGCCCGGTAATTCTATAGTAGCCTTCTTCATCGCGCCCACAAGTACTCCCCCTTTTTCATCAACCAAAACAGGTTGAATCCCTGGTAAAGGAAGCGAAGCAAAACCTGGTTTTGTTTTAGTTATTCCGGCTAATGCAGAGATCATAATACCTCCCGTTTCTGTTTGCCAATAGGTATCCACAATTGGGCATTTCTTCTTCCCAATATTTTCATTATACCAATTCCAAGCTTCTTCATTGATCGGTTCACCAACTGATCCTAATACTCTTAATGAATCTAATTTATATGGTTTTACGAAATCCAGACCCATTGCTTCCAATGATCGGATAGCTGTTGGGGCAGTATAAAAAATATTTACTTTATGTTTATCGATAACGTTCCAGAATCTTCCAGCATCCGGATAGGTTGGTATTCCTTCAAACATCAGCGTGGTAGCACCTGCAAGCAGTGGTCCGTAGATCAAATAGGAGTGACCGGTAATCCAGCCCACATCTGCAGTACACCAAAA
>JAIOQD010000198.1 GCA_021413595.1 Bacteroidota bacterium
GCAGCTGCAAGTGTTCCCGGTACATTTTCATATTCATTAGTGAGCGTTCAGGATGCTGGTTCAGGAAACTGCTCTCCAACACAAAGTGGAACCGCCACAGTAACTGTGCACCCTTTGCCGGTTCCTGATTTTAGCTTTAAAGGAAAGTGTTTGACACAAATTATTAATTTTAACGATTCATCAACGATTTCAAATGGTACTAATTTAAATTTGACATGGAATTTTGGTGATGGAACACCTGTTATTAATAACCAAAACACCAGTCACTTATATGCTGCTATTGGTTCCTATTCGGTTAATTTATTGGCCGTTTCTGATTTTGGGTGCAGGGATTCTGTTACTAAAATAATTACTGTAAACCCTACCCCTCTGGTTAATTTTTATGCAACTAATAAAACCGGATGTGAACTTTTATGTGTTGGTTTTCAGGATTCGTCTTTTATTGCAACAGGCGGTAATGTAGCTTGGATATGGAATGTTGGTGATGGAAGTGTTGTAAATAATTCTCAGATTTTTGATCATTGTTATACCAATGATAATGCATCTTCCCCAAGTGTTTTTAACGTTACTTTAACGGTCACCTCTGATAGTGGTTGTGTAGGTTCACGATCTAAAAATAATTTTATAACTGTATTTCCAAATCCCATTGCAAGCTTTACAGCTCAACCCAAATCCACAACAATTACCAGTCCTATTATTTCAATTGCCGATCTCTCTACTGGAGCTGATTTTTGGAGTTGGAACTTTGGGGACAGCACAACGTCCTCCTTATCCAATCCCGGTTCACATACGTATCAAAAACCGGACACTTATACAATAACCTTAATTACTGCCACTACTTACAATTGTGTAGATACAGCTTACGAAACCATTGTTGTTAAACCGGAATTTGAATTTTATATTCCCAATGCATTTACACCTAATGATGATGGTAAAAATGACAGTTTTTCTGCTAAAGGTGATTTTATAAAACAATATGAAATGATGATATTTGATCGTTGGGGAAATCTTATTTTTGTTTCTGATGACATTAATAAAGGCTGGGATGGAAAAATAGATCACGGAATCGATATTGCCTTACAAGATGTATATGTTTATTCGATCAGAGTTATTGATTTTAAAAAAAAGGAATACTTCTATAAGGGGATTGTAACATTGTTGAGGTGAATTCACTTCTTTTCCTGATCACCTCTAAACTCAATATTTCGTTTTGGTAAATCTCTTATTTTCTTACGCTTGCAGCCAAGCTCCCAATGCAACTATTTTCCAATTTATAGCATCTTTTTTATTACCTTTCAAAACTATTGTTTTGAGTAATGTTAATTTGCCAAATAGCATAGGATGAAAAAAATTTTACTCTTTATTTTCTCTTTAGTCTATTATCAGTGCCTTAGTCAAGGCAATATTATTACTATAGGTAGCAACTTACCTACCCAGATAAGCGTTTGTGGAGCAGCTAAGGTTTTTACCATTACTATCTATAACCCTTCCCCTTTCATCGTTACAAATGATACGTTAAAGCTTACAATGCCATTCGGTATGGCTTATCAGGTAGGATCAGTGACAGGTGCGGGGGTAACAGAGTTGAACACCAGCATCCCAAACAAACCTGTGTTTATTTTACCCCCTATTATTCCTTTGGCTCAAGCCTTGAGTATTACTATTACAGCCTCTGCCAATTGTGATATTATAGCATATATTGCCGGAGGAGGTGTAGTAGAAAATAATATACGTGTTGATTATACGGCTAATAACAGCCAAAATTATGATAACCATACTACTTTAACCTATGCCGTAAAACAACCTGTTTTAAACATAACCAACATAACCAATCAGTCTTATACCGCCAATATTGGTGATATTTATACACGTTGCATAACAATCACGAATAGCGGACTTGGCGAATTGACCCAGTTTACCCTTACTGATGTTCATGGAACCGGGATCCAAATTAACAGCATAAATAAGGGGGTTTGGGTAAATTCAGGTACTACCGAAACGGTTACATTTAATGGCACCCATTTCGGTTCTGTCGGTAATAATAATGGAGTATTTGAGCAAGGCGAATCTATTGTTATTTGTGAAACGGTCAAGGTAAATAACTGTTTTCTGGTTGCTTCTGATTTAATTGCCGCATGGGGATGTAATAACCAGGTTTGTCAGTCGTCCACCCTAGGCGCTAATGTGTTATTTCCTAACCTGATACCAAATATTTAGTTTACACCCTTGAACCCCGATATGAATCCCTGTCTGGGGCCTGGCAACGCTAGTCTTCAAAGGCTAATGATTGTAAATAAAGGATTGGGACAAGCCTCTAATATACAATTGGATATATTTCAGTCAAACGGTTCGGGTTATAGTAATAGTATGGGATCAAACATTGACGAATCCAGCTTTTCTATACAAATAGACTCAGGAGCAATTACAACAGTAACTCCTGACAGCACAGAGATCACAGAGCAGTTGAATTGTATGCCTGCAAACTCCAAGGGGCGGGTGTTTTTAACCATTCCGGTTCTTAATGCCGGAGATACTGCCTATTTGCAATGGAATACATACAGCTGTTGTTATAATGGGTGTACAAGTACTGGCCAATCCTATCTTAATGGTTGGGCTTTTCGTGGAAGTTACAGCAATTTCTGTCAGATCGCTTATATAATAGATCAGGGTTGGGGCAGAGTGTATTCGCAGCTGTATGGAATATTAGATAATAACTATTCTCCTTCCACTATGGATTCGGGGCAGGTAGGTGTATTTAATTTTAAATTCAGTAGTTATGGTCTCCAAGTGCCTTATCCCGGTGATGTAAGTGGTTATTGGAAATTTGTTTTCACATTGCCTCCGTGCTTAGTTGGTTCGGCTAATCCCTATGTATTAAGTGGTACCGGACTTGGCACCTGGAACCCTACTTCAGTAACAACCACCGGAAATATCATAACCGCAATTTTTAATGGAATGCCACCTTTTGATCTAAATCAGGCGCAAGTGAAAATTAATCTTGCAGTAGATTGTAATGGTTGTTCAGGAGGGTTTGGTTCTGTTGACATACAGGTGTTTTATGTGCCTTCCGTTTTATGTACTTGTGAAGTGGCTGTTTCCTGTCAAAGCGCCCCTGTAAGCATTCTTTGTGAAACATTTATTCTGATCCCTGTTGAACCAGATACTACTGTATGTCCCGAAGGTATGATGGTTCGTAATTATTATTTCAGACGTACCAGCTATGGCCAACCGGATAATGAATCGGGAGGAGGAAATGGTGTCCCCGACCTGAGTGGAAATCTTAATTTTTCAGGTATGAAAACGAACAGAGCCATGTTTGGTGATACGATCTCAGAAGGTTATCATGGGAAAGTGCGAACCAGCATAGCGCATCCTTTCTGGGTTTATTGCCATGTAAATACTACCATAACAAATGGTAATTTATTAACGTATCTGGATGCCAACTTAACTATATACAGAGGAGGGGTGCTTGTTGCCACCTGCACTAATTTCACAGCTGGGGTGGCTACAACCGGCACAACACGAACTTTTTCTTATAATTTAAGTGTAGCAGGACTTATTTCTTCAGGTTGTATGCCAAGTGGATTTAAATATTTAAACAACGATTCCCTAATCTTTAAACCTCGGTATAGAGTTACAACCAACACAACTGGTCCTATTTATACTTGCGAAAGTAATAATGAATTTTTTTTAACAGATGCTGTGAATCCTCCACCAGGCTTCGACAGATACCAGTGTGACGGTTTTTTTAGTCAGTGTTTTGTTATGGGCTATCGTTTTGAGACCAAGGACGATAGTTATTATACTGTAAAATCATGTGAAAATCTTACCATATCACAGAAGTATTACTTAAGTATCGGGCCATGTTGCAGTAATTATAATGGAGGAAATTTATTTCCTTATGAATACCGAAACTGGGCGCATATTAGTAATTTGAATGTAACTATTCCCCCCGGATATAAATTTGTTTCTGCTCAGTTTACTGAGGACAGAACAGCCGGTACAGGAACCTCCATCACAAGTATAGCCACTGCTTTAACTCCACTTTATGCTGATACAGCCATACTTGTATTCCCTGTAGAAAACTATTTTGATGGGTATGGAGGAACGCTTCCTTTGAGTGATGATGGATTTTCAGGTACCCTTGAGGTTATAATTGTTCCATCCTGTGAGGTTACACCTGTTTTGTCGCAAGGAATAAAATACGATTTAACCTTTTCGCCAACGGGTTATTTAACAGGCTCAGGAAGTTATCCCACATTTTTATCTGCAACACAGGATTATGTCATTTATGATGCCCCCTCTTTTTTCCTTCAGTCAATATTACCATCCGTTAATGCTCCTGATAGTTCTGCAATATGGGAGGTTACCTTATCAAATCCTTCTAATACTTCAAATACAGAAAACTCCTGGATAAGTTGTCCCGCAATTTCGGGCCTAACAATCGTTGACATATTTGATTTGGATAATAATGTAAGCATTGCGGCTACAGGTGATATTTATCAGCTTGGCACAGTGAATGCAGCTACTATTAGAAGTTTCCGGGTTACAGGTAATTTTACTTCCTGTTTACAGGACAGCATTATCATTTATGCAGGATGGAATTGTTCAGAAGGTTATCCTGCTGATCTATCTTCTTATCCTTGTTTACCCGGTAAAATTACATTGAAGGAAACACCACTCATTCATGCATTGGATATATCTGTGGCTACAACATCCGGTACCCCTCAGTTATGTGACACCACTAACTATACGGTTGAAATCCTTAATTTTCAATCCGGAACCTTATACAATGCTCTGTTAACAACTGTTTTACCAGTTGGGGTGGTTATTGTGCCAGGGTCTTCAAAACTTAGTTATCCTCAATATAGTCCATATGGTA
>JAIOQD010000212.1 GCA_021413595.1 Bacteroidota bacterium
TCTCAGATTGAACTTATCAATACCAAGCCCTGATCCGATCCAAAGATTATTCTTACGGTCACAAACAAGTAGGAAAGGGGTGTTTGAAGCCATGCCGTCCTTTGTAGTGTAATTTTTAAATAAATTACCGTCCTTTTCTAATAGTGCTAAGGGATCGTATTTGTATATGCCCATATCATGTGTTCCGAACCATAAATTACCTTTTATATCTTCGGAAATACAGATGGTGAATTTGCAGGGATAGCCATCTTTTTTTGAGAATTTTTTAAAAAGTTTCCCATCAAACCTGTTCTTTGAGGTGAACGGGATGTTGCTGTCGTACATTGTAAGATCACCTGAAAGTGTACCAAGCCACATCCTGTTTTTGCTGTCACGAAAAATTGTATAGATCTGATCGCTGCCGATACCATCATCGGTAGTAAACCTTTCAAATGTTTCGGAAGTGAGATCAAATTTCAGTAGTCCTCCCTTGTTGGTGCCTATCCAGATATTTCCATCCTTATCGCCATTGATACAGTAAATTTCATTTACCGGTAAACCATTTTCGGTTGTATAGTGTTTAATAAGCCCTGTGGCAGGATTATATCGTGATAAGCCTTGTCCAAAATCAGTAAACCAGATGTTACCATTAATATCTTTGTAAAGTGCACTTGTGTTGAGTGCCTGCCCTTCCTTACCGGTGTGGCGAATGAAACGATAATTATTGGTACCTGCTGACTTCCCTGCTAAACCCTCTGTTTGGCCTTCGCGATGTTTCTCTTTCCCTAGGGCATCTGTTGAATAGACTTCCGGTTTAAATTGAATCAATCCGCCTTCAGTACCAATCCAAAAATCGTTATTAGAACCTTCTATTATCGACCATACCAAACTGTTTAACAATCCTTCATTTTCACCGTAAATCTCGAACTGCTCATCAAAGTATTGATTCAAATTTAAAAAGGTTCCTATCCAGATATTTTTTTCTCTATCCTGTATCATGGATAGAATGCGGTTATTACTTAGACCATGTTGTGTGGAAATAGTTTGAAAAGCAGTGTTTTTATAATTGTTCGCTTCAAGTTGAGGAAGGTATTTTGAAACCCCTCCATCATACGTTCCAATAAAAATTGTTCCGTTTTCTGATTCAAAAACAAGTGTCACATGATTACTGGCAAGACCATCCAGGGTATTATAAGCCTTTAAAAGGTTGTCGGATGCATTGATACGAACAACACCATTGTCGGAAGTACCGATCCATTTATTGCCCTTTGTGTCGCAGAAAAAGGATGTAATGGATTGACTTGGAAAGTAAGCATCTAAGGAAGAAAGTTTCGGTTGGGCAACCGTTATCCCTTTCGCTGTACCTATCCATATTGTGCCATCATTGTTTTCCATTAATGCGGTAACGGCATCGCTTGTTAAACCATCTTTTGTTGTTAGATTGACGAAATTCCCTTTTTCATATTTCAGCAATCCTTGTCCATCTGTTCCCATCCATATCCTTCCTTGTTTGTCGGCAAGGACGCAGGTAATGGTTTTTGAAATTTTGAAATTTTCAGGAATAATCTCCAGAAATTTTTTTGTTATAGCATCATATTTAGTTATTCCACCGGACCAATGTCCAAACCAGATACTTCCATTTTTATCGAGGCAAGAAGAGGTAACTCTGTTCTCAGACAATCCATCTTTTTTACTGAAATTCTCGAAATTTAAACCATTGTATTTACTAACACCATTCATTGTTCCTACCCAGATTATCCCATCTTTATCCTGAAGCATGGTGTAAATGCTGGACTGCGGCAAGCCTTCTTCAATACCAAATTTACCCAGATTGAGTGTTTGTGCAGATATAGAATTTGTATTATTAATTACAGATTGTAAAATGCAAAAGAATAAAATCAAAAAAACTTTTAGTTTTGATGCCCCTGTATTATTTTTAAGCACAACTCTTTGTTCCGATATTTTTGTGGAAACCAGAACCTTTTTTATAAAATGGAAATTAAAATTTTTCTTCATTAGAGTTTTTTATTTTGTTGCTCTTACTTTTTTTGATGATAGGAGTTCTCAGATCCTTAACGTTACGCTTTATTTTTCATCAAATGCTTCAACTACATCCAGTAAACTTGTCAATATATTGCTGGTCTCATATTTTTTTGTAAGGTTCTCTGTTTTTTTTCTTTCCATTTTATTTTTTTCTTCTAACAACTTGTTTTTTTGATTGTTTGTAGCAAACAGGCTAAGGCCATCAAAAGTACTTGGGTTAACATCCACAGAAGTAGTGGAGGCACTTTGCTGATTATTGTCTAGCTTCAGTTGTTGGTTATTGGTTTCCAAATTTACTGTGCTTGAACTTATTTGGTTTTTATTTTTCGAATCAACTTTGTTCAATGTTGAATTTGAAAGTTTACTTTCGTTTACTTTCGCTTTTATCAGATCTACTTCGTTTGTTTTTTTCTTAGTAACACTGGTTGCGCTATTTAGATTTGTGGTTGGAAGTTTCGATTCTATGACTTTAATAGGGGTTTCGGTTTGTTCCGACTTTTTATTGCCAAGTGCCAGTTTTTGTTTGTCAGTAGTAATTTCTGTTTTTTCCTTTGTGCTGACATTCTCATCTTTTTTTTCGGATTCTTTCATTGTGGAAACCTTAGCTAAATTTTTATTTACGTTGATATTCCCATCCTTTTTTTCTGAATTTTTTATTTCGGCAACTTTAGCTAAACTTTCATTCGTTATTTGTTGGGCTTTAAAATCATCTGTTTTTTGCTTTGTTTGTTCCTCTGTTGCTGTGATTATTTCTTCAGCCATCTTATTTATTTTATCAATTACTGCTAATGGGTATTTACTGGAATCTGTTTTTACGGAATCTACATTTTTCTCAACAATGCTAACATACTCCTTATCGAAGTCGAAAACATTTCGTTGTGAATCCCATTTTATTTTTCCGAAATCTTGGTTCGCCATAACATTAGAAGCCACAGGCTGTGTTAAATTTATTTCAAGGTTAAAAATATTTGGAACAAAGTTAGATCCTACATTCACAGTATAGGTATTGATCCTTAGGATTCCCGGAGCGATACCCTCTTTTTTTATTTTTAAAATATATTCTGCTTCAG
>JAIOQD010000263.1 GCA_021413595.1 Bacteroidota bacterium
GATTAGCTATAATAAAGTACTTTCTCACCGTAATGCATTACTCAAGCAGTTTGGTGATAGCAGGCGTTTTGATAAAGAATCCCTCGAAATATGGGATATGCAACTTATAGGGCATGGTGAAAAGGGGTACGAGACTCGCAAAAAATTCATAAACAGCTTTATTCCTATTTTTCAGCGATATTACGAATTGATTTCTGGTGGAAGAGAAAAAGTAGGGGTTCAATATATTTCACATCTGAACGAAACGTCATTTGGGGAAGCCTTGGAAAGAGCTCTTCCTCGCGACAGAACGGTTGAGTATACCACAGTTGGAATTCATAAAGATGATCTGGAATTTACAATTAATGGATATCCTCTGAAAAAATATGCCTCTCAGGGGCAACAAAAATCGTTTTTAATTGCGTTGAAATTAGCACAATTCGATTTCATAAAAAGTATCAAACAGGTTACTCCAATTTTATTGCTGGATGATATTTATGATAAATTAGATGACCTGAGGGTTAAACAATTAATGGAATTAGTGTGCAGCGATAATTTCGGACAGTTATTTATAACAGATACCCACTTAACCCGTTTGTCTGATCTGTTTAAAGCATCCAATGCCGATTTTAAAGTATTTAAGATCAACAACGGAAATGCAAAGGAATTAATTTAGAAGGCAGTTAAACAATTTAGCAATTTTACAGTAGGCAATTAACAACACATAGATTCGTAATTCGTTAAAATTGGTAATTCGTAGTATTAAATGAGCAAACACAATGAACATAGTCTTAAGGATGCCATTCAGCTATTGCTGAAAACGTATAAGCTGGATGATCGTCTGGCAGAAAGGCGCTTGATCAGTTCTTGGGAAAGTGTTATGGGGGGGATGATTGCGAAGCACACAACAGATATTTACATCAAACATCAACAGCTTTTTGTAACGCTTGATTCTGCAGCACTTCGAAATGAATTATCCTTAGCAAAATCTAAAATTGTTAAAATGTTAAATGATGAAGTTGGAAAGAGTGTAATTAATGAAGTTATTTTAAGATAGTTTTTTGTCAAAAAAACGAAATTTAAAAATCATAAAAATAGCAACAAAAAAAATCATTTTTAAATCATAAAAAATTAGCATCATCTGCTTACCAATAGAACAAACAGCAACAAAAGAATCATTTTTAAATCATAAAAAATCAGCGTCATCTGCATACCAAAGTGTACCATCCACACTGAAATCCAAAAAATAAAACATGAAATTAAAATTACCACTTTTATTTATTTTAATAAGCCTTTTGTTAACACCCGCCATTGCACAAACAGATTCAGCAATGATCAAAAAAATATTCAACGAAGCTTTAACCAATGGGAAAAGTTATTCCAATCTTGATTATTTATCAAACAAAATTGGCGGACGATTAAGTGGTTCTGCTGAAGCGCAAAAAGCTGTGGAATGGACATTCAAAGCTATGAAAGATGCAGGTGCTGATACTGTTTATTTGCAGGAATGTATGGTACCACATTGGGTAAGAGGAGAGAAAGAATCAGCAAAAATAATTTCTTT
>JAIOQD010000264.1 GCA_021413595.1 Bacteroidota bacterium
AGGTCAATTAATGGGACTTTGATCCATTCAGATACAAATGAAGCTCTAATAAAAAGATCAGTTGATCCAAAAACAGAAGGAGCAGCTCCAATTTTCATTTTTTTATCCGAGGCATAAATACATTCCAATGCTACAATAAAATCATCAGTTACTTCAATATTTTGAGCGGATTGGTCAATTGATTTTACTTCTTTTTTTCCAAAGGCTTTAACTATAATTGGTTCTTTCATCACATTTATCATTGTTTCCTCATTGACCATTCCTATAGCTGTAATGTGTCTGCTTACTATCTTACCTCTTGTATAAATATTTACCCTATAGATAGCCGTATCTTTAATATCAAGGCAAACTTTAAATTGTATTTTATCAATAAAAATTTGTTGTCCTTTTTTTATTTTTATTTTGTTTCCAATTTCAATCCCAATCGAATTCTTGTCAAGTCCTTTTTCTTTTGCAATACGTTGGTAAGCGGTATCCTTAATTTGTGGCAATTCCACACATTCAAGGTCTTCAAGGCTTTTTTCTCCTAGAATTTTGGTTTCGTATTCATTTGGTGTAATTGTTACTTGTGATAATTGATAGGTTATTTCTTCGAGGTAAACAATTCCATTACTATCGCATTTGTTTTTTAGTTCTTTTAACTTTAATAGAATAGTTTGGTAACCAATTAAAGAAATTTGAACAGTGTCATCATCTTTTTCAGAGGTAGCTTTGAACTTGAAATTTCCACTCTCATCGGAGAGAAATCCCCATGCCTTTGCAGGAACACCTATGTTTACGTAGGGTAATCCTTCATTCGTTTTTTTATCTTTTATGGATCCTTTAAATTCCTGACTGAATAAAAAAAAGGGGAAAAACAAAAACAAAAACAGAAAAGATTTTTTTTTTCTTAAAGTCATTTTTATGGAATTAATTAGAGCATGGTTAAAGAGAGGTTTGTTTAATTTTTATCAAAAGGTTGTCAGGTGTATCACAACAAACTTCTTTCGACTCTCAATGCACTCTAACTTCTAAGTTTATTGTTTTGATCTCGTTAAATTATTAGCGAGAATGAAAATGATTAAAAAGATCCATATTCCGTTTTTTACGGAATAGAGAGCACATTTAAAATTTTTGTTTTTATCTTTTTACGTATTGTTGTTGGTAATACTTTTTATAATCACCAGAAGTAACATTGTTTAACCATTCTTCATTTGTGAGATACCAATCAACTGTTTTTTCTAAACCTTCTTCAAATTGTAAAGAAGGGGTCCAGCCTAATTCTTTTTGTAATTTTGATGAATCGATCGCATAGCGTAAATCATGTCCTGCACGGTCTTTCACATAAGTGATCAGTTTTGCTGACTCGCCTTCAACACGATTTAATTTCTTATCCATGATCTTACAAAGTAAATGGATAAGATCAATATTGGTCCATTCATTATGTCCTCCAATATTATAAGTCACACCTGCTTTTGCATTGTGGTAAATCAGGTCAATTGCACGTGCATGATCTTCTACCCACAACCAATCACGTATGTTTTCACCTTTTCCGTAAATAGGAATTGATTTATTATTTTTGATATTATAGATCGAAAGAGGAATTAATTTTTCAGGAAAATGATAGCTTCCGTAATTGTTCGAGCAATTTGAAATTACTGCATTCAAACCATAGGTATCGTGATAAGCCCTTACAAAATGATCCGAGCTGGCTTTTGAAGCTGAATAGGGGCTATGAGGGTCGTACCCTGTTGTTTCAGTAAACAGGCCTGTTTCACCTAAGCTACCATATACTTCATCTGTAGAAACATGATAAAAGCGATGAGTTGAAAAATTATCTTTCCATTGATTACGTGCAGAATTTAATAAGTTAACTGTACCAATAACATTGGTCATTACAAACTCCAATGGATTGGTAATACTTCTGTCCACATGGCTTTCGGCAGCCAAATGAACTACTCCATCAAATTTATGTTCTTCAAATAACTGATCAATAAAGGCGGCATCAACAATATCACCTTTTATAAACTTGTAATTTGGTTGATTTTCAATATCTTTTAAATTAGCTAGATTGCCTGCATAGGTTAGTTTATCCAAATTTACAATTTGATAATTAGGGTATTTATTTACAAATAATCGCACAACATGTGAACCAATAAAACCTGCACCTCCGGTGATAAGTATTTTTTTCATAAATTAAATTTTTAAAATGCCTTTGCACGCATTTCGACAAGCTCAATATGACCACATGTGCTGTCAGTATAAGCTTTTTGAAGCCTGTGCTTGGATAATAGTTATTATAAACTCCAATATGCTAACTCTTTAATTTTCCCTTTCAAAATTCCTTTTACATCAACCAATATACCTCCCTCTGAAAGGATGGATTTATAAAATGTTTCGTCTAATTGTAAATATTCTTTATGGTTTACAGCTACTACAATGGCATCATATTCATTTCCAATTTCTTTTGATAACCCAAAGCCATATTCATGCATTAATTCTTCTGAAGATGCATAGGGGTCAACAATATCAAGTGCTACACCAAAAGATTTAAATTCTTTGACAATATCAGCCACTTTAGAATTACGAATATCGCTAACATTTTCTTTAAATGTTGCGCCCATCAATAACACGCGGGATATTGTTAGATTTTTTTTAGCAGCGATTATTTTTTTAACAGTTTGTTTGGCAATATAAAATCCCATCGAATCGTTTACATAACGGCCTGAGTTAATAACTTTTGCATGATAGCCTAATTGTTCGGCTTTATAGGTTAAGTAATAAGGATCAACACCAATGCAATGGCCTCCTACAAGGCCAGGGGAAAATTTCAAAAAATTCCATTTTGTTCCGGCAGCTTCCAAAACATCATACGTATTAATTCCAATACGACTGAAAATTATTGATAGCTCATTCATTAATGCAATGTTGACATCACGTTGCGTGTTCTCAATAATTTTTGCCGCCTCCGCAACCTTTATGGATGATGCTTTGTGAACACCTGGCTCTACAATAATTTTGTAAACGTTTGCAATGGTTTCTAATGATTCA
>JAIOQD010000265.1 GCA_021413595.1 Bacteroidota bacterium
ATAATTTTTCTTTCAAAAGATGGTGATTACAAAGAAAACTGCATTGATGATTTTAAGAGCAAATGGAACAGGCACATAAAAATTGAAAAAGACAAAAACACGGTCATTGCTGAATTAAAAACAGACTACGAACTGTATATTAAAGAAAGAGCCATTTACGATTTTACTCAAACGGATTATTTCAAAGATTATTTGTTTGATGGTTTAAAAACAAAAACAGAAATCAGTTTGGAAGAAGCTAATTTTAAAATTGAAAACTTTGAAATTATAGACGCTTGTACCAATGTGGAAAGAATGCCACCAAACGAAGACCTTGAAGAAAATGTTATCATTCATTCAAGCATTAAAATTTTCTTTACTGAAATGGCAGAAAAAAAACAGCAAATTGTAGTTGCAAAAACCACACTTGCAGATGATGAAACTAAAGAAATTTTAGAACTAATTTTTGAACCTGAATTAATATGAGCGAATGGAAAACATACAGTTTGGGAAAAGACGTTGTTACTAAATTAGGTGACGGACTTCACGGCACACCAAATTATGATGATAATGGAGCATACTATTTTATCAATGGAAGTAATCTTGTTGATGGTAAAATTGTCATTAACTCAAACACAAAAAAAGTAACCGAAGAAGAATTTATAAAATACAAAAAGGACTTATCCGATAAAACTATTTTACTTGGAATTAATGGCACTATTGGAAATGTTGCACTTTATAATAATGAAATGTGCATTTTAGGTAAAAGTGCAGCATACATAAATATCAATGATGATTTTGATAAACAGTTTGTTCGGTACGTTTTGACAAACGACCATTTTCAAAACTATATTAAAAACAATGCTTCGGGTACGACAATTAAAAATGTTGGGCTTGGCTTACTTCGTGAATATGAATTTTCGCTTGACGACAAAATAGAACAGAACCTACAACTGAACCAAACCCTTGAAGCAATGGCACAGGCTCTGTTTAAAGAATGGTTTGTAAACTTCAACTCTCCAAACTTTGATGGAGAATTAGAAAATGGTTTGCCGATGGGTTGGAGAATGGGGAAATTTGAAGAATTAATTGAATTTACAAATGGTTATGCTTTTAAAAGCAATGAACTTTTGGGGCAATATGAAGAAGATTGCTATTTCGTATTTAAAATGGGCAATATTAAAAAAGGTGGTGGTTTAAAATATGACGGAACAAAAAGTTTTTACAAAAAAGAGAATTCACAAAATTTAAAAAAATACGTTTTAAAAAGGGGAGATTTATTAATGTGTATGACCGATATGAAAGATAATGTTGCACTTCTCGGTCATACTGCATTAATGAATGAAGATGACAAGTTTATCGTAAATCAACGAGTAGGTTTGATAAGACCTAAAAATGACATTTCAATCGATTTTCCATATCTATACATTCTAACAAACTTTCCTGAGTTTATTGAAGAATTAAGAAGCAGAGCAAATAGAGGTGTGCAAGTAAACTTATCTACAAGTGAAATCAAGAATATTCAAGTTGTAATTCCACCAAAAAGCGTAAATCAATTATTTGATAATACACTTAAACCCATTTTTAATAAAATATTTTCAAATATTGAACAAATCCAATCATTAACCCAAACCCGAGATACTTTATTACCAAAGTTGATGAGTGGTAAAATAGAAATAAAAAATTAAACAATGCGAGTAATAGTTTTACAAGGAATGCCCAATACAGGAAAAACAAGAACCTTAATTCTTGTTTACGATATGCTTGTGCCAAATGGAGGTAGCGTTGCTAACAATCGTCAGCCATTGGGTGGCGACCCAAGAGATTTTTCAGATATTGTAATAAGAGGAACACTACGTATTGCTTTTTATACAATGGGCGATTATTCTACTTTTTTAGCCGATGCTATTTTTGATTACGACCGTCAAGGTAGCGACATTTTGGTTTGTGCATTAAGCACCAACACCGCCAAAGTAAGAGCCAACAATGCTTTAAACCAATTCAACGCTATAAGAATTAATAAAACCATTGCACCCAATACAACTGCCGAATTAGTGATCAATTCAGCAGATGCACAAACCATATTCGATCTAATATAGAACTCGTGTTCGCAAAAATGAAGTTTAAGAAAGAAAATTTTAATTTAATCCGTACTTTTGAAGTCTAATCATGGCAAAAGCTGAATATATCATATCTTTAATAAAATCTCATTACAACAATGAGCCGGAACGCTTTACTACCTTGGCATTGCAAATAGCAGCCCACGAAGCAAAGTTAGGACATACATTGGTAGCTAATGAGATTAAAAGTATTATAGACAAAGCTAAAATAGAACGACCAAAAGTTAAAACATTCTCCCCTGAACTTCAAGGGTTAATATTAGAAAACATACCTACCGTAAACCTTTCAGACATTATTTCATCACCGGATATTACAAACAAAATTAAGCGAATTATTCTGGAATTTGTTCAGAGAGACAAACTGCGTAAGCATGATTTGGAAAACAGAAGAAAAATTTTGCTTTCAGGACCTCCGGGTACAGGAAAGACACTTACCGCTTCCATTATTGCCAACGAATTAAAATTACCACTTTATACAATTCTAATGGATAAAATGGTAACCAAATTTATGGGTGAGACAAGTGCCAAATTGCGTCAAGTCTTTGATTTAATAGAGCAAAGGCAGGGAGTTTATCTATTCGATGAATTTGATGCGATAGGTGGAGAAAGAAGCCGGGACAATGATGTAGGAGAAATGCGAAGGGTCTTAAACTCCTTCTTGCAGTTTATTGAGCGAGATAATTCTGATAGTTTAATTATTGCAATTACCAATAACAAAGCACTTTTAGACCAAGCATTGTTCAGGCGATTTGATGATGTAATTCTATACAATCTTCCTACGGAGGAAGAAAAATTAGAGTTATTAAAAAATCGTTTAGCACGATATGGAAATAGTAAAAAAGTCGATTTCAAACAATTATTACCTAGTATTAATGGATTAAGTCACGCTGAAATATCTTTGGCTTGCTTGGATGCCATCAAAGAAACTGTTTTAAATGAAAAACAACCTATGAGCAATCAATTAATTCTCAGGGCAATTAAAGACAGAAATGATGCGTATCATAAATAATATAATATGGCAAACCACTACAAGCATATTTTTCTTTCAGGAAATGTAATAACCGAAAAATACAAAACGAAAGGAACTCCTATAACACCTAAGCCTTTGCCAATTCGTGACAGAGCAGCACATAGTGCCATGCTTCTGCGGAAGTTTGATGCAATCTGGGCAGAAAGAGAAAGGCTCAATGAAAAGAGAGAAGCTGAACAGATACCCACAAGAGAAGGAACATACCTTTCATTTATAAGTGCAGCAAATCACGACTTAATCACTAAGAGTTTAGAAAGTTTAAGAAGTAAAGACACCAAAAATTGGATTAGATTATTAAATATTAAAACACTTATAGATGTTGATGGAAATGAACAATCTATAGCAACAGTGTATATTCCTAATGGTAAAGAAGGATATTTCGTAAAAAAAGTACAGGAATATCAACAAGAAAATTATCGTGATACAGATAATCCCAAAAATGCTGATTTGGTTAATAGTATTGAAGACATAAGTATTGCTTTATTGGAAAGTTTATGGACAGACAATGTGCAATTAATTCCAACGGTTCATTCAAAATGGTGTGAAGTTTGGCTAAATGTCAATACAAAAGAGCAAAAAGAACAAGAACAAATAGCGATATTCAAAGCTACGCTTGAAAACATTGGAATTGAATACAAGCCCAACAGCATCATTTTTCCCGAACGAGCAGTTTTGTTAATTAATGTCAATCAAAATCAGTTGATTGAATTGATGATGCAAAGCGATTTGTTAGCAGAATTTAGAGCAGGTCAAGAACCAGCAGGATTTTGGATAAATGAAAGTGCAATTGAACAACAGGCTTGGGTTGAAAATTTATTACAACGAATTGAATTGGTAGATTCCAATGTAAAAGTTTGTGTATTGGATAGTGGTGTGAACAATGGGCATCAACTATTACAACCTTTATTGAATGATGCAAATACGCTAACAGTAGAACCTGCTTGGGGTACAAATGACCATTACAGTGCAAGGGCAGGACACGGTACATTAATGGCAGGTATTGCAGGATACGGAAAATTGGAAGAAGTACTAGCAAGTACCAACAACATTGCGATTACTCACAACCTTTGCTCTGTAAAAATCCTACCCCCTCCTACGCACGAAGGGACACGAAAAGAATTATGGGGAGATGTGACAGCACAAGGCATATCACGAGCTGAAATTCAAAATCCTGAAATGGTTTTGATTTATTGTATGGCTGTTACTTCGACAGATGATGTAAATAGAGGCAGACCGTCTTCGTGGTCTGGAGCAATTGATAATCTTGCTTTTGGGGATGGCGAAAATCAAAAACTGATTCTTATTTCAGCAGGTAATATTTGTGAAAATGAAGCTTGGATAAATTATCCTGCTTCAAATTTTAAAACAACCATAGAAAACCCGGCTCAGTCTTGGAACGCATTAACTGTTGGTGCATACACTGAAAAAATTCATACGAATGATGTGAATTATATTGGCTACACACCACTTGCTAATGAAGGAGAACTTTCTCCTTATAGCACAACATCTTTAATGTGGGAGAAAAGGTGGCCTATAAAACCAGATGTAGTTTTTGAAGGAGGAAATCTTTTGAAAGCTCCTGACAATTCAGTTACTCCGCACGAAGATTTAGAGCTACTTTCTACTTCTAAATCTTTCAACATAAAACCGCTTGATACAATCAACGCCACCAGTGCGGCAACTGCACAAGCTTCTTGGTTTGCAGCTAAAGTCGCTTATGAATACCCCAACGCTTGGTTAGAAACAATTAGAGGTTTGATAGTGCATTCAGCCAAATGGAATGACGCTATGTTCAATCAAATTAATGTTAGACCGAACAATAGAGGAGATTATAGCAGGTTACTGAAAGTATTTGGATACGGTTACCCAGATTTAGATAAAGCCTTATACAGTCAGGAAAGTGCTTTGACATTTGTATCGCAAGAAATAATTCAACCTTTTGGGTTCAATAGTAGTAATCAACCTGAAACAAATGAAATCCATCTATTTAATTTTCCTTGGCCAGAAGAGTTGTTATTATCTATGTCAGAAGTTCCTGTAAAACTAAAGATTACACTTTCTTATTTTATCCAGCCGGGAGCAGGAGAAATCGGATGGAAAGATAAATACCGTTATCAATCGCACGGCTTACGTTTTGATATCAACAACATTGGAGAGGACGAAGATACATTTAGAAAAAGAGTTAATGTAGCCGCAAGAGAAGAAGATGAACAAGTGAGTGGAAAGTCAGGAAGTGAAAGGTGGGCGATTGGTAAAGATAATCGTAGTAATGGCTCAATTCATTCCGATTATTGGGTAGGTACGGCAGCAGATTTGGCAACTTGTCATTTTATAGCTGTTTATCCTGTGATTGGTTGGTGGAGAGAGAGAAAACATTTAGGTCAGGTAGAGAATAAAACACGTTATTCGCTAATTGTTTCACTCGAAACACCTGCACAAGACATTGAACTTTACACCACAGTCAAAAATATGATTGAAATACCTATTGAAATACAAACTTCATAGAAAAAACGAATGGCAAGCATTACCGAAAACGAAATAGAAGAAATTGCCCTTTCGTATCTTCAAAATTTAGGTTATTCCTATATTTTGGGTACTACCCTTTCGCCTGATGGCGAACACCCCGAAAGGCAATATACCGAAGTGGTATTGGCTACTCGTTTGCGTGATGCTATTGACAAACTCAATCCAACGATTACACAAGATGCCAAAGAAGATGCTTTAAAAAAGGTTTTGCGTACAGAAAGCCCAAATGCTTTAATCAACAACGAAACTTTTCATAAATACTTAACCGAAGGTGTAGATGTAGAAGTAAGAACAACAGAAGGCATAAGGGGTGAAAAAGTATATATCATTGACTTTGCCATTCCTGAAAACAATGAGTTTTTGGCAATCAATCAATTCACAATCATAGAAGGTAGCCAAAACAAACGACCCGATATTATCCTATTTATCAATGGTTTGCCGTTGGTTGTAATTGAACTTAAAAATGCGGTAGATGAAAACGCCAATGTAAAATCGGCTTTCAACCAATTACAAACCTACAAGCAAACTATTCCCTCGCTTTTTACTTACAACGAGTTATTGATTGTAAGCGATGGTTGGGATGCATTATGTGGGACAATTACTAGCGATTTTGGTAGGTTTATGAGTTGGAAAACCAAAGACGGAGAAACCACAGCCGACCATTTGCAACCGCAAATGGAAGTGATGTTTTACGGTATGTTAAACAAACAAACGCTGTTAGATTTAATTCGTCAATTTGTAGTTTTTGAAAAAAGCGATTCCAAAACACTTAAAAAAGTAGCGGCTTATCACCAATATTATGCAGTAAACAAAGCTGTAGAAAGCACGGTAATTGCCAGCAGTAGCAATGGTGACAGACGAGGTGGAGTAATATGGCATACACAAGGAAGTGGCAAAAGTTTGAGTATGGTTTTTTATTCTGGCAAACTCATTATTGAGCCACGAATGGAAAATCCGACATTGGTAATATTGACCGACAGAAACGATTTGGACGAGCAATTGCACGAAACTTTTACCAATTGCCAACAGCTATTACGGCAAGAACCACAAAAAGCAGAAGACAGAAAAGATTTAAGAAAATTATTGAAAGTAGCTTCGGGGGGTATTGTATTTACGACTATTCAGAAGTTTATGCCAATGCAAACCGACATTGCACAAACCGAAAATCCAAACAAAGTAAACGAACCAAGTGTAGAATACATAGGAGCAGATATACAGGCATTAAGCGAACGAAAAAATATTGTAGTAGTAGCAGATGAAGCCCATAGAAGTCAGTACGATTTTATTGATGGCTTTGCCAAACATTTAAGAGATGCTTTACCCAATGCAACATTCATAGGCTTTACCGGCACACCCATTGAAAGTACCGACCGAAATACGCAAGCCGTTTTTGGTAACTATGTGGACATTTACGATATACAACAAGCCGTAAATGACAAAGCCACCGTTCCGATTTTCTATGAAAGTCGATTGGCAAAAGTGCATTTTGCAGAAGATGAAAAAGTAAGTTTAGATGAACAGTTTGAAGAACTTACAGAAGGCGAAGAATTGAGTAATCGCCAACAAATGCGAGCCAAATGGACACGGTTAGAAGCCATTGTTGGTAATCCAAACCGTATTGCAAAAATTGCTGAAGATTTAGTCTATCATTTTGAACAACGAAACGCAGTATTAGACGGCAAAGCAATGATAGTATGTATGAGCCGAAGAATTTGTGTTGATTTGTATGATGCTATTATAAAAATCCGGCCGCTTTGGCATTCAGTCGATGACGAGAAAGGAACAATAAAAGTAGTTATGACTGGTTCAAGTGCCGATAAACTTTTTATGCAGCCTCACATTCGAAGCAAAACAAGAAGAAAGGCTATTGGCGACCGTTTAAAAAACCCGAATGACAGTTTAAAATTAGTCATTGTTCGGGATATGTGGCTCACAGGTTTTGACGCACCATGTTTGCATACTTTGTATGTGGACAAACCAATGCGAGGCCACAACTTAATGCAAGCCATTGCAAGAGTAAACCGTGTATTTACCGAGGGCAAAGAAGGCGGTTTGGTGGTCGACTATTTAGGCATTGCACAAGAATTGAAATCGGCATTGGCAGAATACACCGCAAGCGGTGGCGAAGGGAAACCAACACTTGACCAAGAATTGGCAGTTGCCAAAATGT
>JAIOQD010000494.1 GCA_021413595.1 Bacteroidota bacterium
GTGCCTTGCGGTAATATGCAATGAAAAGCAAAATCGCCTTCCTGTAAGGTTGGGATAAATTCACCGCCCATTCTTGAAAACAGGAACACGGAAACCACAAATACGGCAACTGTTACACCTACAATTACTTTTTTGAAACGGATTGCTTTTTCCAAAAGTGGTGCATAAATGCGTTGGAAAAAGTTCATCATTCTATCGCTCAATGTTTTCTTGTGCGAAACGTTTTTAGAAAGGAACGCTGCACACATCATTGGAATATAGGTAAGTGATAAAATCAACGCCCCAATAATGGCGAAAGAAACCGTTTGAGCCATTGGGCTAAACATTTTGCCCTCGATACCTACCAAGGTAAGAATTGGAATGTAAACAATAAGGATAATTATTTCTCCAAAAGCGGCACTGCTTCGGATTTTAGATGCGGAAACGAAAACTTCATTATCCATTTCTGATTGTGAAAGTTTGCCGATGGCTTTTCGCATTCCTAAATGGTGCAAAGTGGCTTCTACAATAATTACTGCACCGTCCACAATTAGACCAAAGTCAATTGCTCCTAAGCTCATTAGGTTTGCACTTACGCCAAATACATTCATTAAGCCCAATGCAAACAACATTGATAAAGGAATGGCAGAAGCTACAATCAATCCTGCACGAAGATTTCCAAGAAACAAAACCAAAACGAAGATTACTATTAATGCTCCTTCAATCAGGTTTTTCTCAACTGTGCTGATAGCACGGTTTACCAAATCTGTTCTGTCTAAGTAGGGTTCAATTACTACATCTTTTGGCAATGATTTTTGAATGGTTGCCATTTTATCTTTAATACGGCTTACCACATCGGCACTATTTGCACCTTTCAGCATCATTACAACTCCACCTACTGCATCTACTTCACCGTTGTAAGTCATTGCACCATATCGCACGGCACTACCTAAATGCACTTCGGCAACATCTTTTATTAAAATAGGAATGCCATTAGGATTTGTCTTTACCACAATGTTTTTGATGTCGTCAAACGAACCAATCAAACCAACTCCACGAATAAAATAGGCATTTGGCTTTTTGTCAATGTAAGCCCCGCCTGTATTTTCGTTGTTCTTTTCTAAGGCGGTAAAAATCTCTGGAATGGTTATTCCCATTGCAATAAGTCTGTCGGGGTTTACGGCAACTTCATATTGTTTGAGTTGTCCGCCAAAACTATTCACCTCTGCAATACCGGGTGTTCCATAAAGTTGTCGGGCAACAATCCAGTCTTGCATTGTCCGCAAGTCCATAGCGGTATATTTGCTTTCGCTGCCTTTTTTTGGATGAATGATGTATTGATACACTTCTCCCAAACCTGTGCTAACGGGTGCTAATTCGGGTGTGCCAACACCTTTGGGGATTTTGGTTTCGGCTTCCTTTAGTCGTTCGTTAATCAGTTGTCGGGCAAAGTAGATGTCCACTTTATCGTCAAACACAACGGTAATTACAGAAAGTCCGAAACGGGAAATGCTTCGCAACTCTTCCAAGTCGGGAAGGTTTGCAATGCTTTGTTCGATGGGGTAAGTTACCAACTGTTCAACCTCTTGTCCTGCAAGGGTTGGGCAAACCGTAATGATTTGCACTTGGTTATTGGTGATGTCGAATGCGATGAAGAATTTGTTTTTTATGCTGAACGCAATTATTTTGTCTAACATTTTTTTAATCAGTTTAATGAATGAATACACGATTACTTGCGGTGCGTTAGCACCGTAAGTAGGTTTGTTTTGTTCCGCGTTAGCGGAACATCAGAAATTCATTAACTGATTTTTGGCGGTTGCCAAATAGACAAATACACTTCTGAAACGAAGGAAGCGTTGTAAACTGGGAATTTTTCTAATGAAACAGGAACGTGAAGCGATAAGCTGTAATGCGAAAATGGACTGCTAAAAGATTGTCCGCAGCAAGCACACATACAAAAAGGTGAGCAATTCTCGGTGTCGTTGTCGTGGTCGGAATGGTCGGTTGTGGCAAATGTGGTTTGTTCTCCACTCGGATATTTACAGTCGTCCTTGTCGCTGCACGGCATAACCGCCAAAGCCAACAAGTAAAAACTAAATAAGAGTGTCAAAACTTTTTTCACGGGGCAAATGTAAGGAAAAAATTTGTCGGTTTAGCACAAAACTGTCGGGTGGCACTGGTGCGATAGGGCAAAATAAAATGTGCTGCAAAAGCGGGTCTGCTTGTGGGTGGCTTTGCAGCTCTTTTTATTTTGCGAAGGGATAGCCAAACGGCTTTGCCGAAAATTGCATTGTCGGTCAGTTTATGTCGGTCGGTTAATGGTCGCACTGTCGGGTTTTAGGGTTGCTGATAACGTTTCGCAGCTACCCGAAGGGCGGGACTTTTACCACAAAACTTGATTTGAAAAACTAATGTTTGATTAACCACAAAACTGTCTTTGGAACACGAAACCCCGCCTTTTGGGTAGGTGCTGTTAGGTGCTGGCGTTCTGTCTGTCGTTGCTCTTTTGTCCATTATTTACTGCTGTCTTGGTGCGTTGGCTTGGTAGCTCTTTTGCATTTTTTAGCGTTGGTTTGTGTATCGGCAAAAATGCAAATGTGCTACCAAAAGCGTTGGCTAAAATCCGTAAACTGTCTTTATTATTTCGTTTAATTCTTTTTCAAGTTCTTCGTTATAACTACCAGTGGCTTTAATACTGTTTATTATTTCGCTAACTGAGTTGTCAATAAATTTCAGTTGTTCGTCTGTTGGTTGAATAAATGGTATTTTTTTAATATAGTTGGCTGGATTGTTGGCAGAT
The DNA here is from genome assembly GCA_021413595.1 of Bacteroidota bacterium. GTDB lineage: Bacteria > Bacteroidota > Bacteroidia > 2-12-FULL-35-15 > 2-12-FULL-35-15 > 2-12-FULL-35-15. Next base: position 2,780 of record JAIOQD010000494.1, read on the forward strand.
GGATTAATCGTCCTAATTAGCTTATTACAAGTTGGTGAATTGAAGAATGCCAGTAGGTAAAAAGTTAAAGCTTTGTCTTTAGGGAAAATGCCGACTATTGATTGGTCAAAGAGTTTGTTCTCAATTAGCGAAGCTGTAATACTTGATGAACTAATCATAGGAACACCAATTCCATATTTGAAATAATATTGTGGATTTTGAAACCTTGATTTTTTGCCTTTTTTATAATGACTTACGGCTTCCTTACTCCAATTCATAAACCAACCTTCGGGTTTCAAAAACTTAACATTGCCACCTTTAACAATAGGTAAAAAATGTTTTTCGCCTTCTATTCCGTCCAATATATTAGGAATGTTTTCGTAGTCTCTATTTACTGAATTAGCATCTACTAAGTCATAGTTTTTCCCATTCTTTAAATCCGGACTATTGACTTGTAAGAATGTTTTATCGTCTCCTGAATAAAAGCCTGTAACGCAGTTTGCAACATCACCTACTTTAATATTTGAGCTATTTATTGCCAATGCGATTTCAGAATTGTCTGAAATTAGAAATGCGTAGTCTGGATTAGATAAAACTTCTTTTTGAGTGAAAGTAAATACTTTCAGTTCTTTCTCGTTTATGTTCGCTAATTGCTCAACAGTCTTAAATGAATTGAGAACTTTAAATTCATTATTCAAACTGTCATTAAGATTGTTTGTCTTTTGAAGTGTAATAATTGAAAGGTTTGCGTAACCAAAATTAACTCCTGGAAAAAATGATGAAGGAAACAAGGCAAGTTCTAATATTTTTGTCTTAGTAAGAATATGCTTTCTTATTGCCTTGTGCAT
>JAIOQD010000495.1 GCA_021413595.1 Bacteroidota bacterium
TTTTTATCAGGTAAATAAAGAAAAATTAAGCGAATTAGAAGCAACCCCTCTACGCCCCAACCCTAATGGTGCCGGTGGTTTTGTTCCAAACGCTGAATTTGTTACAGCAGGCGATTTGGAAAAGATCAAAGCAAGAAATAATGTACGTGCTAATTCATTCCGTTTAAACGGGAAAATTCAATACCAGCCAACTACCAATATGGGGATAACCATAGGTGGTTCAGAAGATTATAACACCAGCCATGGTTTTGTTTATGAATACGCATTGTTTAATCCGGTAAATAACCCTCAGCAAATTTCAAATACCTGGAGAACCTACGCAAAGCTAACTCAAAAATTCAACTCCGCTACAGCGGAAGAAGCAGAAAAATCATCCTCTATAGTTACCAACGCTTATTTTACACTTCAGGCAAGTTATGCTAATGCAAGCAGCAAAACGCAGGATGATAATCACAAAGACAGGAATTTCGATTATGGTTATATTGGAAAATTTGTTCAAACAAAAGAAAATAACTATACCTATGAAACCCGTGATAATTATGATGTTGATGGGGATGGTATTATAGATACTGTATCAGCATTCTTTCATAACGGTTTTAGAGATGTAAGTCTTGCGTTTACCCCAAGTGACATAAATCCTACCGGGGTGCCTTATACCAGCCAGTTTTATGCAAACACCACCAATCCAATTGTAAACTATAATTCTGTTCAGGCTGGCTTAGGTTTGATGAATGGCGACAGACCATCAAATATCTACTCATTATGGTATAATACTGGTCGTCAATATGGTGGTTACGCGAAATCTGAAGAAAGTCAATTCCGTGTATTTACCAATTTTTCTGCTGATATTAAAAAACATGCTGTACAAGCAGGTTTTGAATTTGAGCAAAGAAATCAAAGAAGTTATAACATAAATTCTATTGATCTTTGGACAAATATGCGCCAGTTGGCAAATAGCCACATTACACAATTAGATTCTACACCTCATTTGAATTCACAATTGTCGGGTACTAATTTATATTACGATTTTGATCGATTGAATGACGGAACTCAAACTCAATTCGATAGAAGCTTAAGAACAGCTTTAGGATATGATAAAAACAGCACCAACTGGATAGATATTGATTCCTATACTCCTGAACAAATAGAAAGTTTTGGTGGAGTAAGTATGTTTAGCCCGGATGATTTATTGAATTTGGGTACTGTTGCTTATCATGGATACGACCATACCGGTAAAAAATTGAACGGAAGCCCTACTTTAGATGATTTTTTCACTAAAAAAGATGCAAATGGTAATTTTACACGCGAAATTGGTGCCTATCAACCTATTTATATAGCAGGTTATATTCAGGACAGGTTTGACTTTAAAGATCTAAAATTCAATATTGGTTTAAGGATCGACCGTTTTGATGCAAATCAGAAGGTATTGAAAGATAAATTTTTATTGTATGAAGCTAAAACTGCCGGAGAGGTGGATTTTGCTTCCGAATTTAATACTACACGCCCTGCAAATATCGGTGATGATTATGTGGTATATGTTGATAATAAAGATAACCCAACAAGAACAGTGGGGTATCGTAATGGAAATACATGGTATAATGCACAAGGTGGGGAAGTATCTGATCCTAATGCATCATTGGCTGGCGCAAACACAGTGGATGGAGAGATCAACCCCTATTTGTTAGATCCTGCTGCGGCACAAAACAAAGTATTATCCTCAAAGGTATTTGAAGATTATACGCCACAAATAAATATGATGCCGCGTATTGCCTTCTCATTCCCTATATCTGACGTAGCAAATTTCTTTGCTCATTATGATGTGTTAACTCAACGTCCGCCTACGGCCAACAGATTAGATCCTATCCAGTATTTGAATATTCAAAAAAATGCCGGTGATTTTATTAATAACCCAAATTTGAAACCTGAAAGAACTACTGATTATGAGTTAGGTTTTTCACAGGTATTAAATGAAAGAAAAAATTCAGCCATCACCTTATCTGCATTTTATCGTGAATTAAGAGACATGGTGCAGGTAGTTCAGGTTTACAA
>JAIOQD010000496.1 GCA_021413595.1 Bacteroidota bacterium
TCTCTTTCTCGGGTTTCGATCGAATCAAAAAAAACGGTATGAGGGTCAACCGATTTTACCATACCATCAATTGCCCTTCTAATAAGGATATCTGAGTCGAGCGTATCAACAAAGTCTGTTTTGAGAGTTTTGAAAACGGAAGAAAATAAACTTATATTTTTTGCGTTTTTTTCATCGTCAGAATTAGCAATAAAAAATGCCGTTGTAGTTAATGCAACAAAAAAAACGAGAATATATAGAAGGCTTTTTTTCATACGTTGATAATAAAACTAGGGTATATGCAAAACTGCGATTGGGATAACAACAAAATTAATATTAAATCTAAAATCAATGTAGAATCCGATTTAAAGCCGACCACACGCTTCGACAAGCCTTTAGCGAGACATCGCACGCAAGGTTCATTTCGAGGCTTATCCAGAATTGCGGCTGATAACATTAACGAATTAAATATATAAAGTCTATTAAGCACAACTTATTTCTTCACTACTTTTTGTGAAAAATTAATTTCTTTTCCTGTAATTTTTAAAATATAAATCCCTGAAGCCAATTGTTCTGCATTAACAGTTTTTGTTGTATTTCCGGCAAGAATACTTTCTGTTTTGCTATTAATTTTCCTTCCTCTACTATCAAAGATTTCAAACAAGAGGTTATCAGAATTCTTTAACTGTAGTGTTATGGAAACAGTATTGTTTGTTGGGTTTGGAAACAGGATAATACTGTTTGTTGTATTGATCTTATTTTCTTTTATACCCAAGGCAACGTCAGCATCTAAAATAAACAATCCGTTTTGCATATCACTGGCCAAAATTTTCCCACTTGGCAGATCCACATAAGCTCCCCAACATCCATGATAATGAGCATTTGGAGCATTGTAGTTATTACTCACACCATCAATTGTATCTGTATCAAAATATCCGGTTCTCATTGGAAGTGCTGGATCAGTAATATTATAAATTTGTATCCCATCTTGGTAATAGGCTATTACAGCGCGGTTGCTTCCAAAAATATATGGATTATGTGCTGTGGCACCTTCAGTTGATTTGAAAGTGCTTTCAACAGATATGTTTTGCAGATCACTTACATTAATTATTTTAACCGCTTTATTACTTGGCACTTCGTCACAAAAAATAAGATGTTGACTATTGGGTGTTAAATAGCTACTGTGGTTATAACCCTGATCGGGATAAGAGGTAAGCGAATTGATCAAAGAAAAAGTACTGTCGCCATTGAATTTATAAATAAAAAGACCCTGGTAGCCGCAAGATGCATAAACTGTATCGTTACGAACAAAGATATCATGCGCAAAACCTATATTGGTATAATCCTGATTTAATGCTCTTAAAAGCACAGGAAATTCAGGGTTGGCAAGGCTATACACCGCCATCGAATAGTAGCCAGTGCCGGAGGGACGTGTTACACTTCCGCAATATAATTTATCACCATCAACAAACAAAGTATGTGCGCGCTCAAAAATGGTAGTATCATCATGCACCACATGTACCGAATCAGGTAAATAAGATAAATCAATTATCTGAAAACTGTTGGGTGTAATATCATCACTTATCGCATACAGGTATTTACCATACGTTTTATATTCCCGCCATTTGCAAAGCCCTCTTCTGCCCGGGACATAATCCCTCACTATAGGGTTGGTAGGTGTTGATACGTCAATAATATAGGTGCCGGAGCCACTGCCTTGTATAGCATATTCAGTATTGCTGTGCGCTGTATCTACCCAACCCCAAACACTTTGATATTTAATACCTAGCTGGGGTTCTGCTATTTCCGAAGGATTAAACCAATGGCCCAAAAGTGTTATGTTCAGTTTGTCGTATTGCGCATTGGCAACAAGCGTAACTACTATAATAAGAACAAAAATGAGGGAATACTTTATTTTCATCAAAAATTTGGTTTGAAGTCCTTGTTAAAACTATTTACTGATATAATTCCCGAATCAATTGAAGTATTACTAATGCTGTTACCCTGAGCTTTTGCGAGGGATCTTACTTTTATAAATGACCATGCCTCGTGATCAACAAGCCCTCTTGCGCAAAACTCGGGATGATATGAATCTATTAAAAAACGAGCGATATGCTTTTAATAAAGGTATAGAAAAATTTTGGGTAAAAAAAATCCTTCCGGCAACATATTGCAGGAAGGATCTTTATAAGAAATAGTTGTTATTAAATTAAATTAATTTCATCAATTCTTTCATAATAAGTGTCATCTTTTTTTCGGCCTGTGCAGCAACATGTTGAACCTCTTCGTGTGTTACCTGAACAATTTTGCCCGGCACTCCTAAATCGGTAATGATCGACATCGCGAAACATGGAATACCCATGTGGCGTGCAACAATTACTTCGGGCACAGTACTCATTCCAACAGCATCTGCTCCAACGTTAAAAACATATTTGTATTCAGCGGGCGTTTCAAATGTTGGACCTGTTAGTCCTGCATATACACCCTCCTGCACTTTTATGTTATTTGCTGAAGCCACTTGCTTTGCTTTATCGATCAGGTCTTTATTATACGCATCGCTCATATCGGGGAAACGTGGTCCGAGTTCTGCCATATTTTTGCCTATCAATGGATTGGATGGAAACAAGTTAATATGATCATTGATGATCATCAGATCACCAATTTCAAAATTCGGATTAACACCACCGGAAGCATTGGAAACAAAAAGTTTTTGAATGCCTAAAAATTTCATTACCCTTACCGGGAATGTAACCTGTTGCATATCATACCCTTCGTAAAAATGAAAACGCCCTTGCATAGCAACCACATTTTTACCACCTAAGTCACCAAAAATCAGTTT
>JAIOQD010000266.1 GCA_021413595.1 Bacteroidota bacterium
AGTTAAAATTTTTGCAATTCCATTTTCAGGCATTAAACCCAATTTACAATTTTGACCGAGCATAAATTCTGTCATCCCATCACATCTAAAGATGGATCCAGATCTAATACAAAACTGTAAAATAGCTTGCTCCTTTTTTGATCAGCAACATAAAGTATAAATTCAATTTCTTGTACCATATTTTCACGAAAATAACCATTTTTTTTTGAATTATATAAACTCCATTTGTAAACTACTATACATTTTTAGTTCTTCTTAGAAGAACAAATTAGTATTGTAAAAGCAGTATCAGTCCGTTGGGAAAAGTGAACAACAAAAACAAGTTCCTTAGGAACGGCACATATATGAACCGAGCCAAAGGCTCTTGAGGCTCTAAAAAAATGTATAGTAGTTTACAAAAAGAGTATAGTGGTTTACTCCATTTGTTAGTAACTGTTTTTTTTAGCAGTTAAAATTCGATAAAAAATAAATTTAGGGCACAAATTAGAGGTGCTTAATAAGAAGTTATAGAACCTTGGAGCCTGTATAAATTTTACAAAAAAAATAACAGTATTTTCAATAAAAGCCAACGCAATTCTCGACAGGCTCGAATGACCATTTGTGCAGTCATTTCGCCTGTCGAGAAATCGTGGGAAGCCTGAAAACTATTTTGAATAAAATTGAAACAGGCTCTTAGGAAAACACAAAATTTATATGAAATCTTCCTAATTTCAAGTACATTTGAAACAATAAATCCTCAAAAAACCTAAAACTCTTGAAAAATGAAAAAATCACTACTTTTTGGTTTCATGCTTTTATTAGTTGGATGTGTGGCTTTTGGACAAACCACAGCAACCGATTTTACTTTAACTGATTGTGCAGGAAACCCACATAGCCTATTTGCGGATCTTGATGCAGGAAAAGTAATTGTTATTTCTTTTGTGATGCCTTGCGCCTCTTGTATAGCACCATCGGTTTCTACTTATGATGTTGTTCAAAACTATGCTATCTCTAATCCCAGGCGTGTCACCTTTTATTTATCAGATGACAATGGAACTTCCTCTTGTTCTTCTTTGAGCACCTGGGCTTCTCAAAATAGTATGCCAAATGCAACAGTAATTTCAACTACAGCATTAAAAATGAGCCAGTACAATGGAAATGGTGTAGGAATGCCTAAAATTGTAGTTCTAGGGGGTAGCAGTCATATTGTTTATTACAATGAAAACGATGGTAACAATTCGCATGATTTAGATGCTGCAATTAACCAAGCCCTTGGAGCTACCGTTGTGACTGAAGATGAAAACATTATTGAAAACTTAAATGTATTTCCTAATCCTGTAAAAAGCAGTGCAAGTATTACGTATCGTCTAAATCAACCAACAGAGGTAAGTATTGAAATATATAACGTGTTAGGAGAAAAGGTCAAAACAATACCAGTTGAAAAAAAAACTACAGCAAAACATATCGCTCCGATTGATTTTGAAACATTTAATAACGGAATATATTTTATTAAATTAAATACAGCTACTTCTTATGAAATAGTAAAGTTTACAGTAGCGCATTAATTTTTTATACTTTTATTAATCTGTATATTTTATTTTTAAATAAAGTAGATTCTTTTTAACATTTTGAAAAGATGCGTTCACTATTTATTATTCTTTTTTTAATACAGTTTTCAAATGCAATTATTGCACAAGGTTGCTGTTCCGGAGGAAGCGGTAGCCCAATAGCCGGTGGAGCTTCACAAGGTGTTTTGCTGGACAGGCAAATGGAAATTGCTGGTAATTACCAATACATCAGCACCAACAAATTTTATGCAAAAGATCACGATACAGCAGCGCAGTTTGACAATTTAACTAGCAATTATTTGTACCTGCGATGGGCTTATGGTGTTACCAAAGATTTCACCATGTCGGTTGAGTCCGGTTATTTTACCAATAAAACATTGATAGGATTGGATAAACGGGATACCACAACTTCATCCGGTATTGGAGACCTGATCTTGTTCCCACGCTATGATATTTTTAACCGCACCACAGAAACCACGCGTTCAGAAATAACCATTGGTTTAGGGTACAAGATCCCTTTAGGAAAACATGATGATTCAACGCTAATATATACTAATCCCTCCACTGGTAAAAAACTATATACCACTTCAGCACCCACTGTTCAACCAACAAATGGGTCGCATGATCTTATTTTTTATGCCTTTTTGTTCAGAGGATATCCAATAAAAAAAATTCAAATTTTCGCTAATAGCCTATATGTAAAAAAGGGCTGGAACTCTTTGGGTGAAAAATTTGGGGATTATGCCAGCGTTGGTCTATTTGCAGGCAAAACGTTTTTTAAAAAATTAGGTGTGACCCTACAGGTAAAAGGGGAATGGGTAGGAAAGATGCAGGCTGCTAAAGATGTTGATCTGCTTGCCTTTTACAACATCGACATCACCTCAACGGGTGGCCGAAAAGTATTATTTGTTCCACAGATCAGTTATAGCCGCAAGGATTTTATTATTTATGCTACTTCCGAAATCCCTCTTTATCAGTATTTGAATGGAACACAGGTAGGATCACAATACCAGTTTACCGCTGGGATATCCTATCGTTTTTTTACTGCAAAGAACTAAAAATATTTTTTTTCAAAACAGGTTCAAAATGTTTCAATTTCAAATTAAATGGTTGAAATTTTCAAGTTGAAAAACCCTTCCATTAATTGATTATTTCCATCCTTTATTTTAATACAAAAAAGAGTTCTGATTTCCAAACTTAATTAAGTAAATTTGTTAACTAAATGTTAGTAATTTAAGCTCTTTTAAGT
>JAIOQD010000267.1 GCA_021413595.1 Bacteroidota bacterium
CGTAAAGTATCTAAAGCAGTAAAACGTGCTCGTCACTTAGCATTATTGCCTTATGTTGCTGACATGTTAAAATAAAATAAAGAAATGGAAGTAATACTAAAACAAGACGTTAAAAACCTTGGATACAAGGATGACGTAGTAAATGTAAAAGCTGGTTACGGAAGAAATTTTTTAATTCCGAAAAGCCTGGCTGAAATGGCAACCCTTTCATCAAAAAAAATGTTGACTGAAACGGTTAAACAACGCGCTTTTAAAGAACAAAAAGTTAGAGCAGCAGCAGAAAACACTGCCGCTAAACTAAAAGAAATGATCGTAAAAGTTGGAGCTAAAGTTGGTGAATCCGGTAAGATCTTCGGTTCAGTTACTTCAGTTCAATTGGCTGATGCAATTAAAAAATTAGGTTACGATGTGGATAGAAAAAATATCACTATGAGTGAAGAAGGTGTTAAAGCCGTTGGAACTTATACTGCTGACATTCGTTTCCATAAAGATGTAACAGGAACAATTACTTTTGAAGTAGTTCAGGAATAATTTTTCTTTTATAATTCAAAAAAGGCAAACAAATTTTTTTGTTTGCCTTTTTTGTTTACTATTGAATCGCTCGCAATAAATAGACTTTATGCAAGTTAGTTTGTTCGTGGAATAACCCCGCTTTCTCAACAAGTTCGAAATGTCCACTGGGTTGTTCATTTCGAGGGGTAGTTTTTTTCAAAAAAAGCAATATAAAAATAATGTACTCTAATACAATGATTAAACAACCAATAACAATTAAAGAAGCTCAAAAAAAGGTTGATGACTGGATAAGTGCACATGGTGTTCGTTATTTCAATGAATTAACCAATATGGCAATACTTACAGAAGAAGTAGGAGAGGTGGCGCGTATAATTTCACGTCAATATGGTGAGCAATCGTTTAAAAATAACGAAAAGGATAAAGATCTTTCTGACGAATTAGCCGATGTCTTATTTGTAGTTATTTGTCTCGCCAACCAAACAGGCATTGACCTTACAAAAGCCTTTGAAAAAAACATGAAAAAGAAAACCAAACGTGACCATAAAAGGCATAAGGAAAATAAGAAATTGAAGAGTAAAAAATAAACTTGATCTTGTTGAAAAAAAGTAAGTTCGCAGTTTTAACCCAACTCAAAATTCTATATTGCTTTACAACTCAAGACAAATTTTTGGAATTCATCCTTAATAATTTATAAATAGTCTAAATTTTCAGTTTAAACTTCCTTTTTATCATAAAAATTGGTAAAATTGTACCCGCTTATAAAAAAATAAAAAATTGCTTGTCGAAAACATAAATACTGTTGAAAATCCAATTACTGTAATGAGTAAAATACGCGATTATGCACAATTCGTAAAGTTGCGTTTAGCCTCTTTGGTTGTGCTATCTGCAGCTTTCGGCTTTGTTATTGGTTCTCAGGAAGTGAATGTTGGTAAATTACTTCTTTTAATTTTAGGTGGTTTTTTGGTTACCTGTTCCTCTAATGGTTTTAATCAGATCATCGAAAGGAACCTTGATAAGTTAATGGAGCGTACTAAAAACAGACCATTGCCTCAGGAACGGATGAGTGTAAATGAAGCATTTGCATTAGCTTCTTTAATGGGAGGGGCTGGTATTGTAATACTTTGGGTGTTCATGAACCCTTTGAGCGGAGTTTTAGGTATGTTAGCCTTGCTCTTATACACAGTTGTTTACACACCTTTAAAACAAGTTACACCATTTGCCGTTTTTGTCGGTGCCTTTCCGGGAGCTATACCACCATTATTAGGCTATGTAGCTACCACTTCAGGTTTTGGTGAAATTACATTTCAAGCCTGGATATTATTTGCAGTGCAGTTTATGTGGCAGTTCCCGCACTTTTGGGCTATTGCCTGGGTATTGGACGAGGATTATAAAAAAGCCGGGTTTCGCATGTTACCTTCGTTAGGTGGAAGGGATAAAAGCAGCGCATTTCAAGTGTTGGTATATACTTTGTTTTTATTGCCAATAAGTTTATTCCCCGTTTTATTTGGCATGTCGGGGATTATATCGGCAGTTATTATAGCTATTTGTGGAGCTTTTTTTACTTATCAGGCATATACATTATATAAAGAATGTACTGTAGAAGCAGCACGTAAATTAATGTTTGGATCCTTTATTTATTTACCTGTTGTGCAGTTGGCTGTAATGATTGGAAAGTAGTATCGCCAACGAATAGCGAATTTGTACTCATTCATAATTCGTTATCCGTAGCAAAATTTGAAGTTTGAAATTTGAATTAGTATTGAAAGTATATGGATACAGTAGCATTTTTAGAAGAAAAACGTATTATCCGCGAAAAGTCATCATTCCCATTGCTATGGGTGTCTATTGTAGCAATGATCATGATCTTTGGATCCTTAACAAGTGGTTACATTGTTAGTCGTGGAAAGCAAGGCTGGCTGCACTTTGAATTGCCTCAATTGTTTTATATCAGTACTGCTATTATTCTCATTAGCAGTGTAGCAATGAACTGGACCTTGTTATCTGCCAAAAAAAATGATTTAAAAAACATTACAACAGGAGCTTTATTGACCTTGATATTAGGTGTAGCTTTTGTAATTTGCCAATACAAGGCTTGGGGCCAATTAGTTGATCAGAATATATTTTTTACCGGTACCGGAAGTAGCGTTTCTGGTTCTTATTTATATGTTTTAACAGGCTTACATCTGGCGCATTTGGCTTTCGGGTTATCGGCTCTGCTGGTTGTATGGTTGAAGTCGATGAGACAAAAATATAACTCCGAAAACATCATTGGAATAAGATTATGTGCCATTTTTTGGCATTTTTTAGATATCCTGTGGATATTTTTATTTTTATTTTTATTATTTGTTCGTTAAAATTTCAATGAATTTTCGCATATTAGCGCCCGAAAAAAAATAGTTATAATATATAATCAGTAAAAAAGTATGTCAAATCACACAGTTGCAGAAACAGAAACAGATTCAGAATCAGCTTGGAGTGGTGGTAAATCGCCATTTGGTGTTAGTTACGGAAAAATATTTATGTGGTTTTTCCTTGTTTCCGATGCTTTAACCTTTTCAGGATTATTATGTGCGTATGGTTTTATGCGTCACAAACACCCTGAAGTATGGCCTAATCCAGGTGATGTATTTACACATTTTCCTTTTTATGAAGGACACATCCCTTTGGCGTATGTTGGTTTAATGACCCTTATTCTTATCATGAGTTCTGTAACTATGGTTTTAGCTGTGGAGGCAGGCCATCGTAATGATAAAAAGAAAGTAACGATGTGGTTGTTGTTGACCATTATTGGCGGGGCAATGTTCGTAGGTTCGCAAGCTTGGGAGTGGTATCATTTTATTGTTGGAACTGAGCATGGTGCAATACGTAGTGTGATTGAGAACGGACAATGGGTGGAAAAAACGGTGTACGGTGCTAATATGACCGTAAATGAATACGGCTTACCTGTATTTGCCAACTTCTTTTTCTTTATAACAGGTTTTCACGGTTTTCACGTATTTAGTGGTGTAATTATTAATATTATTATTTTTATTAATGTAATAAAAGGAACTTACGAAAAACGTGGACATTATGAAATGGTTGAAAAAACCGGTTTGTACTGGCATTTTGTGGATCTTGTGTGGGTATTCGTATTTACTTTCTTTTACCTTTTATAATCATAAGTAATAGGTAATACCGTAATCGGGTAAGATTACTAAGATTATTTACCTTTTATTATTGAATAAATATTGAATGCAGTCAGTAACAGATTAAATATTACTAAGAATAAATACAACTATTAATTATTACTTATTAAATAAAAAATATGTCAGAATTTCACGATGATTATCCACAGTATGAGCTAATGGCTCATCACAGCGAAGAAGAAGGGAAAGTTAAACGCAAAAAACTATGGAATGTTTTTTGGATTATGTTAGCCATTACTATTCTGGAGCTTATCATTGGTTCATTTGCTAACCAAATGGGTTTGTTAGAAGCTGACAGAACATCAACAGTTCTACTTAAAGTTATTTTTATTGGTTTAACAATTGCTAAAGCATTTTATATTGTTTTTAGTTTTATGCATCTTGGACATGAAAAAAAAGCGTTGAAATACAGTGTCCTTGCCCCTTATTTAATATTTATATTATACTTAATATATATCGTTATTGCCGAGGCTGTTTATTGTGGCGTTAATAAAGAAAAAATGGACGGTCTTATTGTGAAACAGAAGATTGAATTGAATGCAGCAGCAGCAGCAGGTCATCAGTCGGCTGCGGGAGAGAAACAGGAAAGTCCTGCCCATGAAGGGACGGAGGCGCATCATTAGAAATTGTTTTTGTAATAAGTAATTAATGGCTCTGCATTTCTTGCAGAGCCATTTTTGTTTGTATTTTTGTGTACCAATTTTCAAATATATTTATAGTGAAAAAAAAATTATTAATTCTGGTTTTTCTGTTAGCATTTCCCTCCATACTTTATGTAGTTCTTACAACCGGGAAACATAATTTTGTTCATTTACCATACTATGGAGAGAAGGTTTTGGCAGATAATGGGAAAGATACTATTTACCATTCCATTCCTCCATTCAAATTTGTAAATCAAAATGGAGATACTATTTCTGATAAAACGTATGAAGGGAAAATTTATGTTGCATCTTATTTTTTTACAACATGTAAAACAATCTGTCCTAAAATGACAACTGAATTGCTCCGCATTCAGGAAAAATTTGCATATACAAAAGGTTTGATCCAGATACTATCGCATACTGTAAACCCCGATAATGATTCAGTTCCGGTGTTAAGAGCATACGCAAACATGGTGCATGCTGATGATAAGATGTGGAATTTTGTTACAGGAGATAAAAAACAACTCTATGATGTAGCACGTAAAGGATATTTGTTAAATGCATTAGAAGGGGATAGTGGCTCCGATGATTTTATACACAGTGAATTATTTATTTTAGTTGATAAGGAAAAACATATTCGTGGTATTTATGATGGAACCAGAATTATCGAGGTAAGTAAATTAATTGATGGGATAAAAGTGTTAATGGCTGAGTATTTGATAAAAAGTGATGCAAGGGTCAAACGTTAAATAATTACGTTATAGGCATAAGCAATTTTGAATTTAACTGTAGGCAATTTTAACAAGGCATGGATTCGTAATTCGTATGCGTAAAATCGTGAAAATAAATGAATGATAAATTAGTTTTTAGATTGGTAATGGTTATTTCCATTATTGTTTTTGTGTCAGTGATTATACTCAACAAAAAAATACTGCCTGTGCCCGAAACTATTCCATCTTTTGTTTACAAATTGCCAAAGCTAAATGCTATGATAAATGGCACCTGTAGCCTTTTACTTTTATTGTCCTTGTATATGGTCAAGCAAAAAAATATTGCGGCTCATAAGAAATTGAACATTATTGCTTTTTGTTTATCTGCCATATTTCTAATGTCGTATATTACCTATCATTGGTTAGCAAAGGAGGCAACATTCCCTGTAGATAACCAATTACGTACTCCTTACCTTGTAATACTTGTCAGCCATATTATACTTGCCGCTTTTGTTTTGCCTTTAATACTATTATCATTTTATTATGGACTGAAAACTCAACTTCCGGGCGGACAGATCTATTTGCATAAGCATAAAAAGTTAACGCGTTGGAGTTATCCAATATGGTTGTATGTTACCATTACCGGAGTTGTAGTATATTTAATGATTTCACCTTATTATGTATTTTAATTTTGTATTTTTATAAGCCAATGAAAAACAAAAGGATCCATTCATTCTTTGCTGTGTTATTATGGTTGTTTTTTAACAATGCAAACATATTTGCTCAATGTGCAATGTGTAAATCATCTGTTGAAAGCGATTTAGCTGCTGGTGGATCCATTGGTGAGGGATTAAACACAGGAATACTTTATTTAATGATCATTCCTTATGTTATTTTAATGACAGGAGCTTATTTCTTTTTTAAAAAACCCATTGACGCCAAAATTAAAGTTTGGCGAGATAAACACTTTCCTGCCAAAGAAGCAAATTAAAACCGTTCACTTAATTTTAAGTCAAGCTCAGCATTACATTAATTTTATTTACCTGAATTTATTAGTTATGAAAAAAATAATATCAATTATTCTAATAGGTTTTACTCTGGCTATAACCTCTTGCGAAAAGCCTGCTGGTGAAGGTGGGAACTCTGCTATTAAGGGAAATATATATGCAAAAGACTGGAATAGTTCCTTTACAGTAATAACAAGTGAAGGTCCCGGACAAAATATTGATGTTTTTATAATTTATGGAAATGAAATAAGCTATGGAGACAAAATTTCCACAAGTCCGGATGGAACATACGAGTTTAAATATCTCCGCCCCGGCTCTTACAAGATATATGTGTACTCAAAAACTACTGTTAGTGCTAGTCCTAATGGTGAAACAGCTATTTCTATTGATGTAGAAATCACTAAGAAAAAACAAGTAGTAGATGCCGGTAAGATTACAATTAATGTTTAATTAGTTTCTCCTTTACTTATGAAAACAATAGTAGTTGCTTTTATTTTATTGATGTTTAATTTTAGTTTTGATTGTTCTGCCCAAGGAAAAAAGACAGTAAAAAAATTTAAAATAAAAGCAACTACAGGTTCAGTTACCGAATTAGTTGATGGTAAAGAAAAGGTTCGTCTGGATTCTTATCAAAAATTTGACAATTTAGGCCTTGTCATTGAAGATGTTGAATATAATAAAGACGGAACCTTCAAAAGAAAGGAAACGAAAAAATTCAATAAGAATGAAGATCCTGTTGAAGAAGTTATTTATGATGAAAAAGGGAGTTTTAAGAAAAAAACCATTACAGAATACAATATCAATAAAGATAAAATTTCAGAAAGCATTTTTGACAACAAAGACAAATTAGTTGAAAAAACGGTTTACATTTATAATCCTAAGGGTGATAAGATAGTGGAGCAAACAACGGATGATAAAGGGAAAGTTACAAAGAAGTCAATTTATACCTATGATAAAAATAGTCTTAAAGTAGAGAAGAAAACTTCTGATGCTAACGGAATTATTATTTCAACAAAAAAGTACACCTACGAATACTAAAATTGAAAAATCTAAATTCAATATTAGCTGAATTTTCTCCCATTACTTTAAAAGAAATGGATGGTGTAAAGCTAATGGATAGAATAGATACTAAATATGTTTTTACAGTTCAACAATTACCGGTATTACTTGAACAATTAAAAAATGATTACAAGATATTGACAGTTGAAGGAAATAGACTTAGCCGTTATGAGTCACTCTATTTCGATACTAAAAATTTTGATCTGTACCATTGCCATCATAGAAGAAAACCAAATAGATATAAAATTAGATTCAGAAAATATGTTGAATCAAATCTGCATTTTTTTGAAGTGAAATTCAAAAATAATAAAGGAAGAACGATTAAAAATCGTGTTAAGCAGAAGCAAATAGATGGTTCAATAAAAGATGTGGCAG
>JAIOQD010000268.1 GCA_021413595.1 Bacteroidota bacterium
GGTGTTCCAACAAGAATAAGCGAGTAAATAATGTTTTTTTTGAAGGATATACTTTTATTGCTTACCAGCCAGTATGAAAACACGGCTGTGATAGGAAAAAGACCTTGAATACCTTTAGTTAAACTGGCTAAAAAAACGCATACTCCGGCAAGTATTAAATAAAAGATAACATTTTCTTTTTTGAAAAGTACATTACTTAAATAATAAACCGACATGGTTGTAAATAAGGTCATTACTGTTTCTTCAACATGATTGGAGTAAGACCAAAAGCAAATTGGAATTGAAATAAAAAATAGTATAGGCAACCAACTATTTTTATTTATTTGTTGATCATCAAAAAACAATGTTTTCCAAATTCTATGAATATAAATGAGGGTAAGGGTAAAGCATACAAAACAAAACAACCGTTCTACATACATACTTGTTCCGAAAATTTTATAAAATGCTGCCAGTAAACCGAAGTAGAGTGGGGGCTGTTCACGAAAAATATCGTAATAGGTTAAGCTAAAGTGGGGTTCCCAAAAGGTTCCCAAGCCATCAGCTAAATTCCTGCTTACACTTATGTAAAGCATTCCATCCATAAATACACCATCCTGAATGAGCTGAGAAATGGTTAATATCAAAATAGCAGATACAGTAAAAAACCAAAACGGTAATGTTTTCGATACAAAAAAATGTTTCATTTTTTATCGAATAAATATGCTTAGGACATTTTGGAAAGAGGAATCATCTTATTCTGATCGGGATCCCACAATTTAAGTCGGAGACAAGCGGCAATGTCCCATGGTTTAAGTGTTGTGACTTTCGGATGTTGCAGCTCAGGGATTTTTTCCATTACTTCGGGTAAACGGTAAAATGGAATCCGGGAGTTAAGATGGTGTATGTGGTGGTAACCGATATTAGCAGTAACCCATTCAAAAAAAGGATTCATTGCCATATAGCTAGATGATTCCAAAGCAGCATTTGCATAGCTCCACTCAACATTGTTTCGGAAAACAGCTTCCGGGAAATTATGTTGTGCATAAAAAAGATAGGAACCAAGCATGTGAGAAAGAAAGAATGGTAAAAAGAAAGCAAGGAACCAGGTTAACCATCCAAAGTGTACAAAAAGAAAAATGGCAATGCTGAAGTGTATGATCAATACTACTAATGAGTCCCAGTGCCTTCGTGGACTGCTTAAAAAGGATTGAATACACATTCCATACATAAATGTAGTAAAATACGCAAAAAACATGTTTATAGGATGTCTAATCGATAGATATACCATTCGTTCTGTTTTGGATGCGTCCTTAAATTTTTGCTTGGTCATGATAGGGAAAGAGCCTATGCTAACACTAAATAGCTTGGCATTATGGTTGTGGTGATGATCATGAGAGCGTTTCCAGATGTTTGGAGGAGTTAACATATATATTCCAAAAGCAGTAAAGAGAACGTTGGCTAGAGGTGATTTGTGAAGAATGGTATGGTGCTGATAATCGTGAAAGATAATAAAACAGCGGGCAAGCAGCATAGCACTGAAAATACTGCAAAGTATTCGCCCCCAGATATTAGGGATATAAATTGTACCAATAATAAACCCACTCAGCAATAAAAGTGATGAAATTGTATGAAACCAACTTTTCCACCGAATCTCACTCGCGAATGGTTTTGTTGCAATAATTAGTTGTTTACCTTCAAGCATTGTATTATTAAAATTTTAGGTTTTGTACGCAGATAAAAATGTTTTAGGTTTCAAGTTCTGTGTATCGCTACAAACTTAAAACTTGAAACTTTTTAGACATAAAATTTCACTTTTGTTTCAATTGTTCCTTAAATACTTTTTTGAATTTTTCTACTTTGGGCTGAATCACAAATTGACAATAGGATTCATTTCCATGTTGATTAAAGTAATTTTGGTGATAATCTTCGGCAACATAAAATTCTGTTAAAGGACTTATTTCTGTTACTATGGGCTTATCCCATGCACCTGAAGTATTTAATTCTTTTTTATATTTTTCTGCCAGTTCTTTTTGAGTTTCATTTTCATAAAAAATAACAGAACGATATTGAGTACCAAGATCATTCCCTTGCCCATTAACCTGGGTAGGATCATGGGTTTTCCAGAATACGGACAATAATTCGGCATAACTGATTTTAGCTGGGTCGTAAACAATTTGACAGACTTCGGCATGTCCGGTAGTTCCGGTACATACTTCTTTGTAAGAAGGGTTTTTGACTGTGCCTCCCGAAAAACCCGATTTAACTGATTGTACACCATCTAATAGCTGAAATTGGGCTTCTACGCACCAGTAACATCCTGCTCCAAAAATTGCCGTATCCATAGTAGTATTTATTTTAGTTGTTAATGGTTCTTCTGATTTAGATTTTTTTGACTTATGATTGGCAGACTCTTGAACACATGACGAAAAAATGGTATTGCTGGTTATGAATGCTAACAGTAAAAAAATATTATTCATTTCAGATTCTCTTTTCTTAAAAACTTTATTAAAAATAATTAGAACACAAATTTACGAATAAATATTCATAGCACTGCATAAAGGGTTCGGGACAAAGTTATTGTTAACAGCTAAAACATTCATCAATG
>JAIOQD010000209.1 GCA_021413595.1 Bacteroidota bacterium
GTACATCTACAATAGAATTGACCGTTTTATTTTTCATATACTGAACATCGCCTTTGGAATGAATTGGAGGATTTGTTGATGAAACAACCGCCACCCCTGTGTATCCACCTGCAATGGCAGCGTTTATACCGCTGTTTAGATCTTCCTTATGTTCAAATCCTGGATCACAGAAACTTACCTGCATATCGAGCCAACCGGCTGATAAATGAAGATTTTTAGCTTCAATTATCTTAACATTTTTTTGAGGAACTATCTTTGATTTAATGGATCCAATCATTCCATTTTCAATTAACACATCCACTACTTTACCATTGTATGGCGACTTAGAGTCGATAATGTGAGCCGATTTGATGAGTATATTCATAGTAAGAAGCCTCTCCCCTTCATCCCCTCTCCTCAAGAGAGGGGGTGATAGGTGATATTGTTAAATTATTTTTTTAAAATTGCCTATTGGTAAATTGTTTCATTGCTAAATTTTTTTTCAGCCTTTCATAAAACGTAATAACAAACCTTCCACAGCTAAAAATAACAAAGCCAAAACAATGCAAAGTTTCCAAAGTTTTTTACCTTGCTCTATCTCCATTAAAGATTGTTTTAGATCTTGCGTTCCTGTTTCTAAGATATTGAAATTATTGAAATTTTTATTTACCAATTGTTCCTTTAATTCATCAGAAGTAAAACAATTTAAATCAGATTCTTTGCGGTTAAAGTTGAATGATAGGCCTGAAATCTGATCTTTACCGGCAAATAAGTTATAATTACCGGCATTTGTAATTTGATTGTGTAACAATATTTCGGTTTTTGCATCCATTACTTTTCGCCCGTTAAAACATTTGCAAATTGAATAACTTCATCACTTCCAATGGTATAAAACAATGGTTGAGTACTTTGGCTATAGATTCCGATTTTGTACAGTGTAGGAACAAAAATAGCATGTTTACCAAAGTTGCTAAAATCCGGTTGTAACGACACAGATGAGAGGTATAACTTTCCTTTATCCACATCATACTTACTAAAAAAAACATCATCATTTTGCAACCTGAGTAAATACTCTTCGTTACTTTTTGTTGTTTTTGAAATCCTATAATGCTTGCTTACTAATGGTAAATTAAGGTTAGTGGCACTAAATGTTTTTTTATCAAATACATCTTTATAAATATCATGTTCCAGGTTAACTTTATCAACTTTAGTATTTATGGTATCCACCCCTTCGTAATAATTAGCATTGGCGGCTAATAAAAATTCTCGGTAAGAATTTAAATCAATTGCCGCATTAGGGAACACCAAAACACTTCCACCATTACTCATAAAGCGTTTTAGCTCTTGTGCCAAACCTGTTGTGATCGTTTTTAATTCATTTAATACGATCAGTTTATTATTAGAAAGCGAAGAATAATCGAGTTTGTTTTCGGGAGTGTTTTTCAAGACAAATAATGAGTCTGATCCGAAAAGCTTGTTCAGATAAGGGCTTTCAGATTTTACAATATCCGTAGTTGAAGAATTTATAGATAACACAGGAATATTTTTAGCCACTTCAAAGCTAAAAAAGAAGGTATCATCAAACGTAACAGGATAATCGTTCAATTCAATACGGCAATTCTGTAAACCTGTTTCTTTAGAGGAAAAAGAAAGAATTATTTCTGTTTCTGCTTCTTTATCTATATTAAAACTTGCCGGTGTTTTTTGAATTTCATTGATGAATAATTTAATAGAATTGTTTTCTAAAACTTTTTTAGATACGTTTTTAATGCGAACATGTAATTTCTCTATTTGGTTAAATTGCCGTACAGGCGTTTCAAACCAACAGGTATCAATATATACATTGTCTTTTTGCACAGCAATTAAAGGAACAAAATTAAAGTTGATACTTGTATCATTTTTAATTTGGTCAATATTTGTAATGCTTTTTTGAAAATCGGAAACAATAAAGGATATTTTAATTTCATTTCCTTTGTTTTGCAAAACATCCATTTGTCGGGTTGCTATTTCAGAGAGACTATGGCTGGCAGGACTTATTTTAATTTCATCCAACAGTTCAATAAATTCTTCTTTATTCACTAAACGTTGATGTTTCCCTTCAAAATTATTGGTAAGTAATTGAAAACGGTCGGTAGGTTTATATGCAGAAACAATTTCTGCAGCACGTTTTTTAGCATCGTCCAACAGTGTTCCATTTATATTGATCGCATCCATGCTGAAGGAATTGTCAACAAAAATGCTTACCACCTTATTGCCAACCACTATTTTTTTGTTTTCAACAGGAATAAAGGGTTGAGCAAAAGCAAGAACCAGGAAGCTAATAGCCAGAATACGTGCAGTTAAAACTAATAAATGTTTGAGTTTGGATTTAGCTTGAGTTTCCTGTTTAACTTCTTTTAAAAAGCGAATATTGCTAAAATAGACAGTCTTGAACTTCCGAAAATTAAATAAATGAATAATAATAGGGATGGCGATTGCCGAGAGTGCAAATAAAAATGCTGGATAGGTGAAGCTCATCAAAAGACAAAGTTAATACTTTTTTGCTTGGTTTGTAACTCTTTATATGAATTTTTGAATGCGCTTAATCATCCTGAGTTTTTTGAGAAGAGTTTACCTTTTGAATTAAAATTAAATTCATGAAAAAGATAATTACAATAATATCGTTGACCTATTGATATAATGAGTATTTCAAACGGAGTATATTTTCTACAAGCAATAAGCAACGATCAAGTTTATACTACTAAGTTGGTTAAAGATTGATTTATTTCTATTTCAAAAAAAAATGTGATCCTGACATAAATTCGGGATCACATTTTTGCAAAATATAAGGAGATACGATATATACTTTTAGTGTGTTTTAGTATTAATCTTTATGATATATAAATTGTTTCAATTAAACAGTCATAATTTCTTTTTCTTTAATTTCAAGATGTTTATCGCATTTCACAACAAAGCCGTCTGTTAGTAGCTGTACTTTTACTTCGCTCTCTTTTATTTCATCTTCAGGAATACCATTTTTCAGCAATTTTTTTAATTCTTCGTTCGCTTCTTTACGAATTGTACGGATACTCACTTTTGCATTTTCTGCTTCTACTTTTGCTTTTTT
>JAIOQD010000221.1 GCA_021413595.1 Bacteroidota bacterium
AAAACAAAATATTCAAAATTTTCTACATCAATTTTTATTGCGCTGATACGTTGCGGACCATTTAACAACACTTCTATATTATCCAACATTTTTAAAGGCACCTTACAACGCTCCCCTTCGTTATTTTCGATAATGCTGCTGTGCAACACATGACTCAAGCCTTGCATCCGTACAGAACTGATCACAGGCATTACCATTTCCACTTCGCCTTCTGTATTTCCCAACGCTACTTCAAACAACTGAACGTTGTTTAATTTGAAATAATTTACAATTCGTTTGAAAGTTGTAATGTTATTCGCCATTGGTTCAAAACTATAAACAGTAACTCCTTTTACAGAACGGGCTAAATGAACGGTCATAATACCAATATTGGCACCTATATCAAGCACAGATGTATTTTCAGGTATTAAATTCAAAAACTGAAAAAAATCCTTTTCATTTTTATCACGCTTAAGTGTGTAAATCTTAAACAATGAAAAAACAAAAAGATAGTTTTTAAAACCCAATATTTTATGAAGTATGAATTTAATTGAGTTTTTCATTCGGGTTGCAAAAGTATTGTTTTTTATGGAAATTTGTGATATTTTATAACATTAATGCACCAAAGCGAGTACATTTCGATCATTAATGCCCCTGAGTAGCTTTTTACTTGCAACAGTAATAGGGATCAATCATCCACAATTTATGAACAAGAACCCGATTCTCGCCAAAACATTAGAACCAAAGGCAGGGTATTTTTTTGTATTTTCGTTTCTTAAAAATAAAAACATTGGAAATAGTTGTAAATACGCGCTTACTGCTAAAAAATAAACTGGAAGGTATTGGTTGGTTTTCATACGAAACACTTAAACGTATCACCACCAGTCACCCTAACCACCATTTTGTTTTTTTGTTCGACCGTGATTTCGATGAAGATTTTATTTTTTCAGACAATATCACTCCAATTGTTCTTTCTCCGCAAGCACGCCATCCATTTTTATTCTATTGGTGGTTTGAATTTTCAGTCGCTAATTTTTTAAATAAATACAATCCCGATATATTTGTTTCTCCTGATGGTTATTTATCGCTCAATACCAAAGTGAAACAATTAGCAGTAATTCATGATTTGAACTTTGAACATTATCCCGAAGATCTACCTTTTTTAGTTCGTAAATATTATAAACATTTCTTTCCAAAATTCGCTCACAAAGCCACAAGAATAGCAACTGTTTCGGAATATTCTAAAAACGATATTATAAAAAATTACGGGATTGATTCGGCAAATATTGATTTGGTGTATAACGGCTGCAACGAATTTTATAACCCTATAAATGAGGCAGTTAAAAAATTAACGAAACAAAAATTCTCCAACAACTGTGATTATTTTTTGTTTGTTGGTGCCTTGCATCCCCGCAAAAACATTTCACGACTTTTTGATGCCTTTGATAAATTTAAAAGTACACGATCAAGTGAAGTAAAAATGCTGATAGTAGGTGAAAAATATTACTGGACAAGGGATATAAAACAGACCTATATCAATATGAAATTCAGGGAGGATGTCATTTTTACCGGCCGGTTGTCAATCGAAGATTTAAAAAATGTATTGGGCTCGGCATTAGCAATGACCTATGTTCCTTATTTTGAAGGTTTCGGAATACCTATACTAGAAGCCATGAATTGTGATATACCTGTAATTACAAGTAATATAACATCTATGCCCGAAGTAGCCAAAGATGCTGCATTCCTGATTGACCCATTTTCAACTGATTCTATCGCCAATGCAATGCTATCTCTTTATGAGGATCAAGATTTGCGAACCACATTGGTTCTAAAAGGAAGGAAGCGAAAGCTTGATTTTAGCTGGGATAAAACTTCAGCCTTATTATGGGACAGTATTGAACGTACTGTAAATTCCTAGCATATATCTGGCCACTCCATGCCTACCTGCAAAAAGTTTATAAAAGCTAATAATCAATGCTTTATTATTCACCGAAAATATAGTATATTCGCATATTCAAAAAGTATCCAAAAAAAAACAGTATCTCTTTTTTTTTATTTGTTTCAATACCATGGATTCATTAAATAAAATTCAGTTCAAATCAAGATCCAAAATGGTACTAAAAAAGGTTCCACAAGAAACCCTGTTCACCATTAGTGAAGCATGTATTTTAATTATGAAATTATAATACAACTACTGATGAAAACCCTACTAAAAGCTATATACTTCCTTTCAACCCTGAGTAGTAAAAAAAACTTGAAAGCGATTCCCCGTTTAAAAAAATACTTTTTTTTTAATGAAGTACAGTTAAGACCAAAATCCATTCATTTCTTACTCTCTTGCATTTTATTTTCATCTGCTCTTTTATTTTCAACTCATAAAACAAACGCTAACAATGAGCGCAGCCAATCCGTTGACTCTTTACAAAGTATTTTAAAAGTCGCTAAAGAAGACATCAACAAAGTAGATATTTTAAATGAATTGAGTTTTGTATCGAGAAAAAAATCAGTTGAGAATTCAATTCAATTTGCAGAGGAAGCATTAAAATTATCTCAGAATTTGTCCTATAAAAAAGGGATTACAAAGTCATTGACAAACCTTGGATTTAGTTACAGATTAAGTAACAATTTTGAAAAAGCAATAGAATACCATT
>JAIOQD010000222.1 GCA_021413595.1 Bacteroidota bacterium
ATGGAAACGGGGATATTAATATATTTATAATTAGGAATAACTGGAGCTATTACAGTGGTACAACATTTGGAGCGAATGGTTACGATTATGGATATTCAATAGAACCTACAATAGGTAATGGATTTGTGATTTGCGGCTATACCAATAGTTTTAATAATTTATTGGAGGATATTTATCTTATTAAAACAGATTCTACGGGTTTTTGCAGCAGTTTAGAAAATACATTTATCACTGATATAGAATCTTCTGGTACTCAACAGAATTCTGAATTCAATATTTTCCCAAACCCTGCAGCTACCACTTTAACTTTTTCTTCGGGGAAATTATTCGATTCTGCGGTTATTCAAATCTTTGATATAATAGGTAATTCAATAAAAAGTATTAAAGTAGATCAAAATCAAAAGGAACCTATTTCAATAAATATTTCTGATCTGGCTGATGGAATATATATTCTTAATCTAACAACGAGTAAAAGTTCATATTCTCAGAAATTAATTATTCAGCATTAAAGTTGAACGATTTTGCGGTGTTGATGATTGTCCGGAAACAGTCCGAGAATAATTTGAACTTCTGTTTCTTCCTTCAATTGTATAAATTACTTATACAAATTGTTTAGAAATTTTTAAATTTGTATTCATTATTTAGTATTTCATATTTTAGAATTAAAAATTTACATTATGGGACGTGTATTCGAAAAACGTAAGTATAAAATGTTTGCCCGCTATGATAAAATGGCAAAAGGCTTTACCAGAATTGGAAAAGAGATTGCTATTGCAATAAAGCTTGGGGGTGGTGATCCTGCTGGCAATGCCCGTTTGCGAATGGCTATTCAAAATGCGAAAGGTTTGAATATGCCTAAAGACCGTATTGATGCTGCCATAAAACGTGCAACTTCGAAAGACGTGTCTAATATGGAAGAAGTTGTATATGAAGGCAAAGGTCCTTATGGAGTTGCTATTTTATGTGAATGCGCTACTGATAACCCTACACGTACTGTTGCAAATGTGCGAATGAATTTTAATCGCACTGGCGGTGAGCTGGGCAAAACAGGATCTTTGGATTATCTCTTTGAACGAAAAGGAGTTTTCAGAATCAAGAATGACAATATTAATATGGAAGAGCTGGAAATGGAATTGATTGATTTCGGTGCTGATGAAATTGAAGGTGATGAGGACGAAATTGTTGTATACACTGCTTTTACTGATTTTGGTACAATGCAAAAAGCATTGGAAGCAAAAAAATTACACATCATCAGTTCCGAATTAGAACGTATTCCTAACGCTACCGTTGAGTTATCTGATGAACAAATTGAAGAAGTAATGCTCTTAGTTGGGAAATTGGAAGAGGACGATGATGTTCAAACAGTATATCATAATTTGAAGTAAAACCTCACCCCTGCCCCTCTCCAATTGCAGTGTTAAAGCGAAAGATGATAAAGCGTTAGCCCTGCAATTGGAGTTTCTATTATTGTATCAATATTAACTCCTTTATTTTCAGCCACAGCTCTTAATATATTACTATAATAAAAAGCTACAGAGCCAACACAACTCAGTTTTAATTCTTTGTGTTTTTTATATTTACAAATGTGCTTATCAAAAAATTGCTCGAAACAATTTGCTACCAGATCAATAACAAATTGCTCCTTTAAATTTTGGTAAATAAATTTACTAAAAGATGCCAAAAATCGGTTGGGCATCGGCTTTTTATAAACAGCATCTAAAATATCATTAGTACTTAATTTGAATCTTTCAAAAAAACGGGAAGATAGATCAACAGGCATTTCTCCATTCAAATATGATTGAATAAAAGTTTTGGAAATATGAGCTCCACTCCCATCATCACCCAATATAAAACCCAAGGATGATCTGTTTTCAACAATAATTGAACCGTCATAATAACAGGTATTTGAGCCCGTTCCTAAAATAGCCGCTATACCAGGGGTAGTGCCACATAATGCACGGGCAGCTCCAAGTAAATCTGTATTAATTTCACTAGTGGATAATGGAAAATTTTGTATCAGTGAATTGTAAATAATTTCCTTTTTAGAATCTGCTCCACAACCGGCACCATAAAAAAAAATTTGAGATGGTAAGTGAAATGTTAATTGTGGTAAAAGTTCTGATCTTAAAATCTCTGAAATTTCAACTTCAGTTTGAAAATAGGGATTGAGACCCTGAGTAGAATATTGATGAATTTTTTTTTGATCATCAATTAAACGCCAATCTGTTTTAGTGGAGCCGCTATCTGCAATTAAGATCATACTATTTACAATTCAAAATTTATTCTGCAATTTTTTAGTCAATATTTTGGATAAATATAGATATTTTTATTTCAATATTTAGTTTGTTATTCTATGGAGTGTAAAACAAATTGCGCACCTAATTATAAAATCATTTCACTCCTTCGGAGTTTAGCCAAAACAACACTTCTGAAAGCAGTAAAAAAAGCAAACCGAATTTGGTGTGCCTTCCCTTGGTGTGGAATCTACTGACCAAATTTCCTGATATTGTAAGCGACAAAGAGTACGAAATAAAACAATTTGTAATTACAAAAGAACTTGTCAATTTACCTCATATACTTGGATATGAACAATATAAAAACACGAATAAAAATATTTTAGCTCCTGAAGAAATTTTGAAAAAGAGGAACAATGATGGATATGACCAGCAGATCATTTTCAATATTTTACAGTAAATTAAACAATGGTAAAATACCTCAGTTTAAGCATTTAAGAAAAACATAGATATCAAGTGTAATGGCACAATTTGGGAACTACGGCAACAGCTCTTTCAAGTCACACAAATTTTGATATTATAAAGCAAAATTATCTTGATCAGGAAGTTATGAAAGTAGCTCAAAAAGGTTTCAGTGTTTTTGGTAATTCGAGTAATTCAGTACCACGAGACAGTACCACAGCGAATTACGGTTTAACTAAAAAATCGAAAAACCTTAAAAGACAAGCCCTTTAAGGTTTTTTTACTTTGTGGAGTCGGAGGGATTCGAACCCTCGTCCAAACAAGGAATTAATAAGCTTTCTACATGCGTAGCTCTTATTTAGTTTTCGAGAAATGGCCGGTATAAGTCAAACCAACCACAACCTTATTCCCTTAATTTTTGCCTGACCATCGGGATGCTGACCAAACTATCTCAACATTTGTGATACTTTAAGCGGGACGCAGTAGAGAAGAGCTTCCCGGGAAGTAGAAAGTGCTTAATTTCTAAAACTAAGCAGCTAACGCGTAATTGTTTTCGCCAGTTAGACGAGTGAGAGTTGATATTTACGAGCCATATTCACAACGCTCGGCATGCTTACATAAAAATCGCACCTGCTGTCAAAACCGTGACGACCCCATTTATTATTGCAAAGATACGACAAAAATATCGATTTTAATCAAATTCTTTCCTCAAATACACGGCTTTCTTATAAAAACAATAAACGATAAGGTATTGATTTAAAGAATGTTACTAAAGTAATTAAGCTGCTTTAGCATATTAGTGTTGTTTGAACCCAAAAACTACATATAGCATGAACACCTCAATTACGACACAATGTACAATTTCTCGAGACAGGCCTTGAAATAACAGCGCATAGTTCATTTCGAACCTGTAAAGAATTGCGTTAGCTTTTATTGGAAATACAGGTTGTTTTTTTATAAATTTAAACATACTCTTAAAACATTATTTTATCTTTTGGTAATTAAATTTTTGAATTTCCGGTATAATAAGGACCTCTGTTAGGCGTTTTCTTTATTCACAATACCACGTTTATAAGATTTTCGTATTTCTATCTTTCACCTTTTGTCTATTATTATATTTACTTTATTATTTTATAAAGAATAAATATAATGTTGATAGCACTAATTTGAAAATGTAGTATGTTACCGTCAAAGCTTGGCTATACACGGTAAATTACACTTTTTTTCAAATTCTCAATTAAAATATTAATGGCCGAGCCTAAAAAAAATAATTTAAAAAACACACTCAAAGACAGTAAAACCGAAAAGGGAGGTAAACTGAAGTCGACTGATACGGTGGAAGAGAGAAAAAACGGTTCTGATAAATCGGCTTCCCTATCTCAATTTCGTGAAAAAGTAGCAGATGTTTTTGCTTTTGTCAACAATGAGCGTTTTCAAAAAATATCTGGATTAACACTTTTATTATTTTCGGTTTATTTAACTATTGCCTTTACATCGTACTGTTTTACAAGTTTTACTTCCTTTATTCAGAATCCGGATCAGGCTACAGTCTTGAGCAATCTGCCTTCTTCCGAAGTTGAAAACTGGCTAGGGAAATTGGGTGCCCTTCTGTCACATCTTTTTCTTTACAAATGGTTTGGCATATCCTCTTATCTGTTCGCTTTTTTAGCATTTATGACAGGCTTGCGTATTACTTTTAATGTAGGACCAACAAATTTCCGTAACGCATATATTTATTCCTTCTTCTTTCTGGTTTTTATTTCAATAACTCTTGGTTATATTTTCCCTAATGATGAACTTACCTTTTTGGGAGGCGCTTATGGATATACAATGAGCAATAAGCTGAATGAACTTTTGGGACATATAGGAACAGGAGTATCTTTATTTTTCTTGTTCATTGTTTTTTTAGTGGCTGCGTTTAATATGTCATTTGACCTGAGTAAAAAAACTCAAGTAACAAATAACGTTGACCCCGAAATAGAACCTCTGCCCGCCAATGAAAATAAAAAAACATTGGTTAATACATTTAAGGAAGAAGATAAGGTAAAGGAAGAGGTAATAGAACCTATTAAAGAAGATGATTTTTTTATTACCAACAATGTGCAGCATGATATAGTTGAAGAAATTGAAAAACCTATTGTAAAAGAAGAGATTATATTAACTTCAGAGGATAATGATGTACAATTTTCGGTTGTAAGTACTGAAAATAAAGAAGAAGAATTAAGCCCTGAAAAAATTAGCGAAGCTTTAATTGCACAAGTAGGTGAATATGATCCTACCTTGGATCTATCCTCTTATCAATTTCCTCCAATTGATCTATTGGAAAATTATGGTGGCTCCAAAGAGATTGTGATCAATACCGAAGAGCTGAACCAGAATAAAGATCGTATCTTAAAAACACTTGGCGATTATGGCATCGAAATTCAGAAAATAAAAGCTACTGTTGGACCTACGGTTACTTTATACGAAATTATTCCTGCTGCCGGTGTTCGTATCTCAAAAATTAAAAACCTTGAAGAT
>JAIOQD010000223.1 GCA_021413595.1 Bacteroidota bacterium
GATTGCAACGGATTAAGTCCTGTTTGCCGCATCAAATCGGTATTTATACCCATGTTTTTAAATGCATCATAGATCTTTCCAGATTTTGAAATAAACAATTCATTTTCTGCTTCGCTTTCCTGATTATGAATGCTTAAAATACTGTTGTTTTCATGGGTGTTTTTGCTAATTAATTTGAATAATTTTTCAGAAACGGTATATGGGGTGTGAGGAACTATTGAGTTTGAAAGTTTAAAATTTAAAGTTGCAAGTTGCTTTTTTAATGCAATGGCATTTTCCATAACTTCATCAGCTTTATCAGGATTCAGATCAAAAACTTCGATAAAGGTATGATACAATAAATTTCCTTTTCTCTTTTGCTTAAATGTATTATTGTTATTAGAGATATCACCTACTGCAACAATACCATTTTTTATCATTTCTACCTCAGCGGACACAATAGACTCTTGTATTTGTTCATTCGAAAACCCTGATCGTTTGGATATAATTTCTTTAATAAATCCAATTATCCCGGTTCCGTTCGGGATTTGTGATTGCAAATGAGATAATTCTAAATGGCAATGCGCATTAATAAAACCCGGGCAAATAATCCCTTCATAATATTCGATTTCGGGATCTTGTTTTTTGTTTCTCAATTCTGCCCCACCTTTTATAACTTCTAATATAGTACCATCATCATCAATAACAATCACACCATTTTTAATGGGCTCTGAGGAAATTGTAAAAATATAATCAGCAGATATTTTGCGCATACACTCAAAAATTTACACGAAATTACAAATTATATACTGCATTGCAGGAATCGACTAAAAACCCCTTAAAAACAAACTATAGATACACGAAGAACATTAAGAAACACAGAGAGTTCTCCGTAAGCGATGTGCCTCGATGGTGAAACTTTGAGATATTAGAGATGGCCTATATATCAATATCTATTTGTAAATTTGTAATCCAATAAAAATCAGTATTGAATACCAAGAAGGATATACGGGCACTTACCCTTGATGAGTTAAAAATAATTTTCACCGAAAATGGTGACCAAGCTTTTCGTGCCAAACAAGTTTATGAATGGCTTTGGAAAAAGTCGGCTCGTACATTTGATGAAATGACCAACCTGTCGAAACCAACGCGTGAATTATTAAACATGCATTTTTTAATAAATGCTGTTATAGTTGATGATATGCAAATCAGCAATGACCGTACAATTAAAAATGCATTTAAGCTTTTTGATGGAAAAATTGTAGAAGGTGTGCTTATCCCAAGCAATACTCGAATGACGGCTTGTATCTCGTCACAGGTAGGATGCAGTTTAACTTGCAAGTTTTGTGCAACAGGCAAGCTGGAGCGTTTACGCAACTTGAATGCCGATGAAATTTATGACCAGGTAGTTTTAATAAAAAATCAGGCAGAAGACAAATACAATACACCTCTTACCAACATTGTATATATGGGTATGGGTGAGCCATTACTCAATTATAAAAATGTAATGGATTCTATTTTTAAAATAACATCTCCCGAAGGACTGAATATGTCACCACAGCGCATTACAGTAAGTACTGCAGGTGTTGCTAAAATGATCAAAAAATTAGGCGATGATGAGGTGAAATTTAATTTAGCATTATCATTACATGCAGCGAATGATGAAAAAAGAAACCAAATAATGCCTTTAAATGAAACCAATACACTGGAAGTATTGGCAGAGGCATTAAAATATTTTTATGAAAAAACAGGGACACGCGTAACCTATGAATACATTGCATTTAAAGACTTTAACGACAGTTTACAAGATGCAAAAGAGTTAGCTGATTTTTGTAAACATATCCCCTGTAAATTAAATATCATTGAATATAACCCAATAGATGAAGGCGAATTTAAGCAAACTACTCCTGAACGATTAGATGCTTTTGTAAACTATTTGGAGAGCAGAAAAATTATTGTAAATGTTAGAAGGAGCAGAGGTAAAGATATTGATGCAGCCTGCGGACAGCTTGCAAATAAAAACAAAGAAGGACTTGAGAAAAGGAAAATGAAAGTAAAATAATTTGCAGATGTACCAAGCTGTACATTGCAGTAAAATAAAATCCTTTCTTTATGACAGTTAGTGAAATAAAAGCACCAATAGCCAATGAAATGGCAGAATTTGAATTGAAGTTTAAATCTTCCATGAAAAGTTCTGTACCATTACTGGATAAGATCACACGATATATAGTTAAACGTAAAGGCAAACAAATGCGACCGATGTTTGTTTTCTTATCCGCAAAAGTGTGCGGTGAAATCAATGAATCCACCTACCGGGCAGCCTCATTAATAGAGCTTTTACATACCGCCACTTTAGTACACGATGATGTGGTGGACGATTCAAATGTTCGCAGAGGTTTTTTTTCTGTGAATGCACTATGGAAAAATAAAATTGCTGTATTGGTTGGAGACTTTTTACTTTCAAAAGGATTATTGCTTTCTATCGACAATAAAGATTTTCATCTATTAGGCCTTGTATCAAATGCTGTGAGGGAAATGAGTGAAGGTGAATTATTACAAATTGAAAAAGCCCGTAAACTTGATATCAATGAATCAGTTTATTTTGATATCATTCGTAAAAAAACCGCATCCTTAGTTTCAGCTTGTTGCGCATGTGGTGCGGCATCAGTTACAAGTGATGAAAAAGTTATTAAGAGAATGCAAACTTTTGGTGAAGCGGTAGGCATTGCATTTCAGATAAAAGATGATCTATTTGATTATGGTGATGGAACCAATATTGGCAAACCTACCGGTATCGATATCAAAGAAAAAAAAATGACACTCCCTTTGATCTATGCACTGAACAATGCAACTTTTTGGGATAAACGTAGAATAATCAATATCGTAAAAAACAACAATAATGACCCCAAAAAAGTAGCCGAAGCCATTAATTTTGTTACTAAAAGCGGTGGCATACAATACGCTGAAACCAAAATGAACGAATATAAAAACAAGGCATTGGAAATACTTTCAGAATTCCCGGATTGTGTTTCGAGAACATCCTTGTTTGAACTGGTTAAATATACAACTGAGCGGAAAAATTAAGGGCACCTCTAAAAACTATATTTTATGAAAATAAAAAACACAACCAAGACAATAAGACCACTAAGTTTTCTACTGCGAAGAACTGGTCACTGAGAAAACTCTTAGTGTTTCTTAGTGGTCTTAGTGCCTTAGTGGTAAAAAATTGAATTTTTAGAGATTCCCATTAATTAAAAAAGAATACTTTTTAGGAGATTTTATAACCTATTAATCAATAGCAATACTTCAAGAAAAATTACAAATGAAACCACGTTTATTAACAACCTTACTTATTTTAACTGGGTTATGGTCATGCACTGAACCATCCCAAACTGTTGGAAATAAAAACATTCAACGTGATACCATTCAAACCGATTTTATTTTTACTAAAACGAAAGATTCAGTTATTAAAAATGGGGAATACATAAAATATTACAAAAATGGTGTAATTGAAATGCGAGGAATGATGAAAGAAGGAATACGTGATGGCGTTTGGAAAAGTTATTATGAAGACGGTTTACCATGGAGTGAAACAACTTTTAAAGATGGAAAGAAAAACGGAAAAACTACTACCTGGTACAGTAACAATAAAAAACGTTACGAGGGCTTTTATGCCAATGATATAGAATCTGGCAAATGGACATTCTGGGCGGAGAATGGAAAAATTCAAAGCACCCAAAATTATTAACCATTCTAATTATATGAAACCTAAACTAATTGCATTCACCGGTGCCGGAATAAGTGCTGAAAGTGGAATTAAAACATTTCGTGATAGTGATGGCTTATGGGAAGAGTATAATATTAATGATGTAGCTACACCTCAAGCCTGGGACAAAAACAGGGCTTTGGTTTTGGATTTTTACAACAAAAGACGAAAACAAGTTCTAGAAGCGCAACCCAACCAAGCACACCACGCTTTGGTGGCTTTAGAAAAAGAGTACGATGTTCATATTGTAACACAAAACATTGATGATTTACATGAGCGAGCCGGCTCAAAAAAAGTCCTTCATTTACATGGCGAAATAATAAAGAGTCGCAGTACTTTGGATCCTTCTCTTATTTATAAGATCAATGGAACTGAATTAAATATTGGTGATACCTGTGAACGAGGTTCTCAACTTCGGCCTCACATTGTATGGTTTGGAGAACAGGTTCCGGAAATGGATAATGCTTATTTGATCGTAGAAAATGCAGCTATACTCATGGTTGTTGGAACTTCCTTAGCCGTATATCCGGCAGCGGGATTGATCGATTATGCACCCCGACATATTCCAAAATATTTAATTGACCCAAAGCAATGTAAAGGTGAATGGGGTACAAAATCTAACCATTATAAAAGAAAAAGCCAGCATCGGTTTAACGATACTGGCTGAAAAACTTTTAGCTTCTTTTCTTTAATATGGACTATTCTTTTCGAGATTTTCAGAAAACATTTACCCTTTATATCATCCCGAGTTTTTCGAGAGATCTTGCTTTCATAAACATTCCTGCTTAGAATTAACAAGCACCCTCTTGTCGAAAAGGCAGTCGGGACGAAAGTCTATTTAAACCAACTACTATACATCACATAATTGTTTGCAATACGGTTTATTTCACCATTTATTAATTCAGGATTAATATCTTTCACCTTTTTTGCAGGCACACCCGCATAAATTACACCCGATTCAACTTTAGTATTTTCAAGTACTACAGCTCCTGCAGCAATAATAGTATTACTTCCAATTTCGCAATTGTCCATTACAATGGCCCCCATTCCAATTAGCACATTATCGTGTATAGTGCATCCGTGTACCAAGGCATTGTGTCCTATAGAAACATTATTACCAATCACCACCTTTGTTTTTTCATACGTACAATGTATCACAGCACCATCCTGCACATTTACTTTATTGCCCATACGGATGGAATTTACATCTCCACGTACTACTGAATTAAACCAGATGCTACATTGGTCACCCATAATAACATCGCCTACAATGGTTGAGTTTTCGGCTAAATAACAATCGTTACCGAATTTAGGATGAATTCCTTTAACAGGTTTTATTAATGCCATAGAAGAGCTTATTGAGTTTTAAGTTAACAAACTATATTTTTCGTGTTTCATGTTTGTTATCATAAACAAAACTTTAAACATGAAACCTTTTAAAGCTAATCATTATTCGTGAATAGCCTTATCTTTCTTACAACAATCATTTAGCCTTTTATATGCTTTCGGGTTTGCGGGAATATCATCTGCATCATAACCTGAGTTTGAAATAGCCAAACGAATTTTTTCAGGAGTTGTTTTCTTTGAGTTGTAAGTAACAGTAACAATTTGTGATTTAACATCAAGGCTTGATCTTTTTACTCCTTTTTCAAAAGCCAGCGCTTCTTCAATGGTTTCTTTACACATTCCACAAACTGAAGATGTCTTCACTTTTAATTCTACAACTGTTGAATCCTGAGCTTTTACGGATGTTGTAATAAATATTAGAATTGCTGCAACTCCTGATAATACATTTTTAAGTGTTTTCATTTTAAGTTTATTATGTTCAATTAATTTTTATTTAAAGAATTATCAATACTAAATCAAAAATTTTTCAAAATAGAATCCTATTTTATTTGTGTTAATCTACCTATCAATGTTAACAAAAATACTGCCATAGATAATATGGGTTGTAATATCCTATTTAATGCTCATTCTAAATCCAGCATAAATAATCCTTCCATCAACAGGCGCATATATCATTGATGCATCAAAATTATTACCATAAGGATTATCAAAAGCAATAATCGGATTTTTTTGCATGTAGTTTAAAATATTCTCACAACCTAAATATACTTCAAACTTCCGGAATTTTTTTGTGATCTGTGCGTTCATTAAGTAATACTCCTTTGACCGTGTTGGTAATTGATATTGAACAGGGCTTAAAAGTGTATTCGGTATCCTACTTTGTCCTAACCAATTGGCAGTAAAATCAAATTTCCAGATATCCATATACGTAGAGTAAGCCATATTGAGCATTATACGATGTTTGGGAACATACGGTTTATCAAGCAATACATGGTTATAAGTTGTTTTTACATCATACCACTTGTAGGCCATTTTAATATCAAACATTTTTATCGGAGTAAAACCAAAATCCACCTGCAAACTGTGCGAGTATGATTGTCCATCCAAATTATAAAACACTATTTTATTTACATGTTGGTCAAGATCAACGATCACCTGGTTTTGAAAGTCGGTTCTAAAAAAATCAACATTTACAAATGCTTCATTATAGAATAATTTAAATTTTTGATTGGCACTTATCCCGTAATTCCAGGCAACCTCAGGTCTTAACTTTTCTTGTATCACCAATTGGCGTGAACTTGCAAATACCGATTGGTTTTCTACAAAAATATTGGAGGTTCGAAACCCTTTACCGCCAGATAAGCGTAAAGTAGTTGACTTTGTTGCATTATATCGCATGTGTAATCGGGGCGTATATTGCATTCCAAATAAATTATGATAATCTGCGCGTGCCCCTGCAACTATTGAAAAATTATCAGTATGAGTGTATGTATATTCTGCAAACACGCCAGGAACACTTTCTGTACGGACAAAAAACGAATTACTAATAGAATCAATATATCTTTCAGTATAATCATCCAAGAGATAACTTAGCCCCAATTTATATTTATGATTGGTATTATTAATAATGTTTGCATAGATCGCATTTAAATAAAAGTTCCTTTGTTCGCCATAATACCTCCTGTGACCAAAATACATATCCTGTTGCTGCCATTTACCAGATGTTTGGATACCAATACTTTTATAAGGTGTTGAAGGAAACATAAATCCCGTTTTCGAAAAATACTCCATCACCTTCGTATTAATTCCTATTCCATAAGGTGTTGTGGGTAGGTGTGCGGCTGTACTGGGCATTTGTCCATGTGCACCGTTAGTGCCTATATCATTTTTATAATTAAATTTCGCTTGTCCTCCCTGCCGTGTTTCAACCAATGCTTTTACACCAAACTGCGCTTCAAAATTTTTCTGATTGTGATAGTCCCAACGGTTAAAAACATTGTATTGACGCGTTAAAGGCATATCCAGAAATAAATCGTGGTTCATATCATTCTTTTTACTTAAGTCACTTACATGGGTAAATAGCATCGTGCTCCATTTTGTATTTATTTTTTTTGCTAAATGAATATTTACCTCAGCACGGCTTTTTGCATTTACATATAAATTGATGAAGAAACGTTTTTTTTCATTCTGAGGTTTTAAAAACTCAAGATTGATCTGTCCGGAAATACTTTCATAACCATTTACCACAGAGCCAGTCCCTTTTACACCGTCTAGCCCAAGCATTTGAATTTTTTTTGCACCCGAAACCGCATCCGTAAAGGCAACATCAATAGAAGCATTGGTACTAAAACTTTCGGAAAGATTACAACAAGCTGCTTTTAATAATTCTTTACCACTTATCACCTCCGTATTTATGGGATTAAAAGTAGAATACAATGTAGTGTTTTGGCGGGTTTCTACATTTACTTCTTTAAGGTTAACCGTATTTTTTAAAACTATTTGTATGTCCATCCGGTTTTGCTCTTTCAAAGTAATAGTATCGCTTGCAAAGCCGATCATACTCACAATCAAATTTGCCGGAACGTTCTCCGGATTAAGGATTTGAAACATTCCCAATGAATCGGTAGAAGTACCAATTGTGGTTCCTTGCCAATATATATTCGCACCAGGCAGTGCTTCTTTTGTTCCATTATCATTTGTGCCTAAAACCTTACCCATAGTATGCTGGGCTGAAATGGTTTTCACAAATAATAAGAAAATGATCAAATAAGATATACGCATCATCATCTGTTAATTTTAATTATGTTAAAGTTTCGAGTATTAGACCTGTGAACTCCCCAAAGCAGCAGGTGTTTAAACATTAACAAAAATCAGATAATGAGAATGGAAATAAAGGACAGCAATTGTCGGCCATAGAGTGGCGGAGGTAAATCAGTGAATACTAATTTTGAAGAAGGTGTGTTGTAGTTTTGGGTTGCAAATGAATATTTATTTATAGCTAAAACACAATCATCAGCAACAGGGATATTGTTTTTTTGAGATGAATTAAAATCATTTAAATGAAATGATGTATTATTTATATCACAACACTGTGCTTTAATAACAGGAAGGGAAGATTTTTCTTCAGGGCAACAATCTTTAAGATTAGACAACGAAATTTTAACCTTACCACTTTTTAAACAAACCATTTTGTTTATAGTAAAGCCAAGGCTCGACAGTATAAATACCATCGCTAATAATAATGTCGTTGTTTTTTTAATTACCTTCATCAGTATTACAAATATACAAAAACCAAGTCAAAAAAACCAATTTTAGTCAATTACCATTTCGGGTATATCCCCTTCAATGATTAAGCGACCTTGGGTTGCATTTTTAATTTCCTCTACACTCACTCCGGGAGCGCGTTCCAATAATCGAAAACCTTGCGGTGTTATATCTAAAACTGCTAATTCCGTTACAATTTTTTTTACACAACCAACACCAGTTAATGGTAGTTCGCACTTGCTGAGCAATTTTGATTCTCCAGCTTTATTAACATGCTGCATGGCAACAATAATATTTTTTGCTGATGCTACCAGATCCATTGCTCCGCCCATACCTTTCACCATTTTCCCGGGAATTTTCCAGTTGGCAATATCACCGGTATCTGACACTTCCATTGCACCAAGTATAGTAAGATCAACTTTTCTGGAGCGGATCATTCCAAAACTCATTGCTGAATCGAAAAAAGCAGAACCGGGAACAATTGTAATGGTTTGTTTCCCTGCATTAATCAAATCTGGATTTTCTTCACCTTCAAATGGAAATGGCCCCATGCCCAAAAGCCCGTTTTCTGACTGCAATACAATGCTCATTCCTTCGGGTATATAGTTTGCTACCAGGGTTGGAATTCCTATCCCTAAGTTCACATAATAACCGTTTTTTATTTCTTTTGCAATACGTTTTGCTATACCTACTTTATCTAACATGTGTTTATTTGGAAATTTGTGAACTGCTCAAATCGAATGGAACGCAGATGACGCAGATCTTATATGATTAAAAATGATTTTTATCTATGATCATTAGCACATTGGTACATTCTCAAATTAATTCCGTTTTCTCACTGTTCGCTGTTCAATACGCTTTTCATAATTTACTCCTTGAAAAATATGATGAACATAAATTCCTGGGACGTGAATGTGGTCGGGATCTAATTCTCCTGCCGGGACTAATTCCTCAACCTCTGCAATGGTTGTTTTTCCGGCCATTGCCATCATTGGATTAAAATTGCGCGCTGTCCCTCTGAAAATTAAATTACCCTGCGTATCACCTTTCCAGGCTTTTACAAGAGCAAAATCAGCATCAAAAGCATATTCCATCAAAAATTCTTTTTCAACTCCATCCACCATAAACTTTCTAACTTCCTTTCCAATAGCAACTTCTGTACCAACACCAGCGGGTAATTCCGCGTTCTCCCCTACATAAGAAGATATCATCTTTTTCACCTGATGTTTATGCAACATCAAACCAATACCAAAATCATCTACTCCTGCATTATTAGCAATACAGGTCAAGCCTTTTACGCCTTTTTTTACTAAAGCAGCAATGCAGTTTTCAGGAATACCACACAAACCAAAACCTCCAAGCATCAAGGTCATATTATCCTGAATGCCTTTAATTGCCTCCTCGGCATTTGCTATTGTTTTATTCATAAGCCCCTCCCAACCTCCCCAAAGGGGAGGAGTTGTTATTTAATTATTTTTTTTATATTCCCACCTATTGCCCCTCTCCAAAGGAGAGGGGCAATAGGTGGGGAATTCTTTATTTTCTAATAAAATGCTTCTTCTGAATTCAAGTTTTCAACACCACTTTCCAATTCTTTATTGTATTTACTACAATCCATTTCGATATCTAATTTCTTATCCGGCTTTTCAAATTCTCCTTGTGAAATTTTAATTGTTTTATCAGCATATACTTTTTGCATGTATTTAGCCCAAATTGGTAATGCCATACTAGCTCCCTGTCCCATATCGGTGCGATCGAAGTGCACAGCACGGTCATCAGCACCTGTCCAACAGCCTGAAACCAAATCAGGAGTGATACCCATGAACCAGCCATCGGAATTATTTTGTGTTGTTCCGGTTTTACCTGCAATTGGCATAGTTAATTTATAACGATATCTCAAACGAACACCTGTACCAATTTGTACAACACCTTTCATTAGCTGTAACATCACATAAGCTTTTTCTTCGCTTAATACTTCTTCGGTACGAGGAAAAAAATCTGTCAAAACATTTCCATTTTTATCTTCGATACGTGTAACAAAAGTAGGTTGGATCCATGTGCCTTTATTAGCAAAAGTAGAATTGGCACCTACCATTTCAAATACAGATATTTCGGGGGTTCCCAAACAAATTGAAGGAACAGGTTCAATAGGACTTACAACGCCCATCCTACGGGCAATATCAACTACTGCTTGCGGACCAAATTGCTTTATAAGATATGCAGATATAAAATTCACAGAATTAGCCAATGCTTGTTGCAATGTAAGCATACGACCATTTAATTTTATATCCGAATTATCGGGGCACCATGCCGGTTGTCCTGCAGGCATATCAATACACGTTTTAACATTAGGAACACGGTAGCAAGGTGAATAACCTTCTTGTATAGCAAGTGCGTAAATAAAAGGTTTAAACGTGGAGCCCACCTGACGTGAATGTCCGATTTGAACGTGATCATACTGAAAAAACTTGTGCGATATTCCTCCTACCCATGCTTTGATATAGCCCGTTTGAGGCTCCATCGACATAAGACCTGTTTGTAAAAAACCTTTATAATATCGAATAGAATCCCATGGGGTCATTACGGTATCTTTATCCCCATGCCATGTAAAAATGGTCATTGCCACCGGAATTTTAAATTTTTTTTCAATGTCAGCTTCCTTCATTCCTCCCTTTTTAAGAATGCGATAACGATCGGAACGTTTCATACCTTGCTGCATAATAGATGCTATTTCTTCCTTGGTAACATTCCAGGCAAAAGGAGCATTTCTTTTTTGTTTGCATTCCTTAAAGAAAGCTCCTTGTAATTCACGCAGATGCTCAGTTACTGCTTCTTCGGCATAGCGCTGCATTCGAGAATCGATGGTAGTGTATATTTTTAACCCATCACGATAAATATCATATTTTTTTCCATCAGGTTTAGGGTTCTCTTCACACCATTTTTTCATAAAAACATCACGCAAATATTCACGAAAATAAGGCGCCAGACCATCGTTGTGATTTTCGGGATGAAAATTTAATTGAAGAGGAATATTTTTTAATGAATCAGTTGCCACATCAGTTAAATAACCATATTTATTCATTTGGTTAAGCACGGTATTTCGTCTTCCTTTCGACCGTTCAACAAAGCGATTCGGATTAAACATGGATGGATTTTTTGCCATTCCAACAAGCATTGCAGCCTCTTCAATTTTCAAGGAGTCGGGTGTGGTGTTAAAATAAATTTGTGCTGCAGATTTAATACCAACAGCACTATTAATAAAATCAAACTTGTTGAGATACATTGCAATGATCTCTTCTTTTGTGTACTCACGCTCTAATTTTACAGCAATGATCCATTCTTTTATTTTTCTGGAAATCAAACTGAAGCCATGCAGATCTTCACGGGGGAACAACATTTTTGCTAATTGCTGTGTGATCGTACTTCCTCCAC
>JAIOQD010000224.1 GCA_021413595.1 Bacteroidota bacterium
TATACGGTTACAGTTACAGATTCAAAAGGATGTATTGCAACCAATTCTGTTACCATTTCTCAACCAACGGCTCCATTAGTTGTTTCCAGCTCATCTTTACCAGCAACATGTTTTGGAGGTACGAATGGATCCGTTTCTTCCGCGGCTATAAATGGAACCGGACCTTATACTTTTTACTGGATGCCGGGAAGTATTGCAGGACAAAATATTACCAACCTCACAGCAGGAACCTATACAGTAACAGCAAAAGATTCAAAGGGATGTATTGATACCAATTCGGTAACTATAAATCAACCTGATCAAATAGTACTTAGCACAACAAGTGTTAATTCAGATTGTGGTCAACCAAATGGTCAAACTTCTGTTTCGATCGTATCGGGAGGATATCTTCCATTCAGTTATTTATGGTCTCCAACCGGTGGCACCGATGCTGTTGTAACAAACTTAGTATCAGGCGCATATACGGTAAGGGTAACTGATCTTAAGGGGAGTACTTCCATTCAATTCGGAAATGTGGGTGAAAATGCTGCCCCCATATTAACCATATCTTCAGTGATCAATGTAAGCTGCAAGGGAGGCTCAAACGGCTCTGCGAAAGTATCCACTATGGGAGGGATTGGCCCTTTTACATACTCCTGGATGCCTTTAGGAGGCAATGATTCAATTGCAACAGGTTTAACGGTTGGCTCCTATACCGTTACTGTAAATGGATCCAATAACTGTCAATCACTTGCTACCATAAATCCGGGCATTACAGAACCTCCTCCAATTTTAATAACCGAAACCAATACCCCTGTGACCTGTTTTGGCGGAAATGATGGAACTGCATCCGTCATTGCTTCAGGAGGAACACCTGGATATACTTACCTATGGAGCAATAGCGGTACTTCTTCTCAAATTTCAAGCCTATCAGCACAAACCTATACGATACAGGTAACAGACACCAATAATTGTGTGCAAAGCATACCCGTTTTAATCACTGAACCGAGTCAATTGAACGTAGGAATTTCATCAACAACAAATGTTAGTTGTTATGGTTTTAGTGATGGGGCAGCTACAGCAGCTGTTAGCGGAGGTACAATTGATTACACCTATAATTGGTTGCCATTGGGAGACAATGGTCCAATAGGAACAGGCTTATCAGAAGGAACTTATACATTAACAATAACTGATTTTAATGGTTGTATCAAACAAGATTCTGTGGTGATAACACAACCAGCTCAAGCACTATCCGCAACCAGCAATGTTTCAAACATAACCTGTTTTGGAGGATCTAATGGTACTGCGGGTATTCATCCTGCTGGTGGAACTATGGCTTATTCGTATCAATGGAATCCCTCTGTATCGTTAAATGACACAGCTTCAGGTCTCGCTTCGGGAAATTATACCATTTTAATTGCGGACAATAATAACTGTCAAACAAACCTTGCGATCAGTATAACTGAACCCTCAGAAATAAGTGGCTCACTGGTATCTGTAGATCCATCCTGCGGATTATCCAATGGTACTATTTCATCTCAGGTATCGGGAGGGGTATTGCCATATACTTATTTGTGGTCATTGGGGGGAGCTACAACTTCAGGAATAAATGGTTTAGGAACAGGATCCTATAGTTTAACGGTTACTGACGCTTTAGGTTGTACCCAAACATTATCAACCACTCTTACCATTATGCCTAATCCTGTTATTTCAGTTTCAGCAATAAATAATACTTCCTGTTTTGGTGGAAATGATGGTTCGGCAGCAGTGTATATTACCCAAGGAACACCTCCCTATACAATAAACTGGGTACCTTCAGGAGGTAATGGTTTATCAGCTTCCTTATTATCTGTTGGTACATATACCATAAATGTAACCGATGCTTTAGGTTGTTTAGTACTTGACAGCTTGATTGTGGCTGAGCCAACACCAGTAGATATTTCTATTACTTCGATAACTGACATATTATGTAATGGTGGAAGTACCGGATCAATATCCGTTACGGCAACAGGAGGTACAGGCACCCTTTATACTTATTCATGGGCTCCTGTTGTATCAAATTCAGCAACAGCTGCTAATCTTACAATAGGTACATATACTGTAAATGTTATGGATCAAAACAATTGTATTAAATCAATCTCTGCTACTATCACAGAACCCTCGCTACTATCCGCTTCTATTGATACTACTATACACGCTACTTGTTATGGCGGTGTAGGAAGTGCATCTGCGCTTGCTTCCGGAGGAGTTATCCCTTATAGTTATTCATGGTCTGCACCTGCTATCGGGCAAACTGGAACTGAAGCAACCA
This sequence comes from Bacteroidota bacterium, assembly GCA_021413595.1. Classification (GTDB taxonomy): domain Bacteria; phylum Bacteroidota; class Bacteroidia; order 2-12-FULL-35-15; family 2-12-FULL-35-15; genus 2-12-FULL-35-15. The sequence continues at coordinate 2,291 of JAIOQD010000224.1, forward strand.
ACCTTATTGCCGGTTCATATACTATTACAATAACTGATACAAACGGATGTTTTACAAGCGCCAATATTATAATAAAGGAACCATTGGAAGTAGTAACTACCAGTGGAGAAGATGATACATTATGTCTTGGTCAAACAGGAACTATAGCAGCATCCGCTATTGGTGGTGCTGGGAATTATTATTACGCATGGCAACCTTCAGGTGCCATCACATTGGGAACATTGCCTGTCACTCCAAGCAGCGATATCACTTATACTGTTGTGGCTTATGATCAAATGGGATGCCAAGGGACACCAGCAACAGTGTCGGTTACCGTTTTTAATTTAACAAGTAGTAACATTCAGGCACAAGGAGCCTCACCTATCTGCCCAGGTCAAAACACTACCATATATGTTGAAACAACTGGCTCTACTGGGCCTTTGACTTATCAATGGAATCATAATTTAGGTACTGAAAGTGGTAATTACCAGGTAACACCAGCACAAGCTACAACCTATATTGTTACAGTTAGTAATATGTGCGGTTTATCAGCTACAGATTCGATAACCATACTTTTAAATCCTCAACCGTCAATTGCTTTAACATCCGCTAACAATTCATTGTGCGTACCGGGTTCTATGCCATTTTTTGATAATTCTGTTACTGGAAATATAAATGATCCAATCACTATGTGGGAATGGCACTTTGGAGATGGTACTATTTCTTTGGAAGAGAATCCTGTTCATTTTTATAGCCAACCAGGGACTTACCTTATTTCCTTAACCGTAACTACTGTGGGAGGATGTACCTCCAATAATTTATCCTCGCCATTAATGGTTAGCGCCCATCCAATTCCTAGTGCTGTGTTTTCAGTCAATTCATCTAACCTTGATCTTCCCTATGATGTATTGATCTTAAATAATCAATCGGTAGGTGCAAATTCATACTATTGGGAATTTGGCGATTCGGGAACATCCACACAATTTAACCCCCAGTATGTTTATTCATCACTAGGTATTTTTAAAATTCAACTTATTGCCATGTCCCAGTATGGATGTGTTGATACAGCCTTTGCAGAGATCACAACAGATGCTGATGTTATTTTCCCTAATGTTTTTACTCCAAATCCAAATGGCAATCAGGGTGGTTTTTACAATATAAATAACTTAAGTAATGATATATTTTTCCCATACAGTTCAGGAGTAATTGAATTTAAAATTGAAATTTTTAATCGCTGGGGCGAAGAAATTTTCGAATCATTAGATATTAAACAAGGTTGGGATGGTTTTTACAGAGGAGTTATTTGTCAGCAGGATGTTTACGTTTGGAAAGCATACATTAAACTGAACAATGCAAAAGTTTTCTATAAAAACGGGGACGTTACGCTTCTTAGGTATTAAAATCATCGCTTACTTTTTGATTGGTGTTTTGGTTAAATTTAAAAAAAATCGCTTATAAGTGTCCTGACCAGTTGTGTTTTTCCAATCAAATATTTTTTCCTAAAACCAAATCGTGCCGAGTAACCTCTGTATGCAAAAATCGATTTGCTCCACACCAAACACTGGTTATAAATCCCTCTATAATAGTCGATGTTTTGTAACCTCTATTGGAATTAGATTTTGGCAAGTCGGCATTAGATTCAACTATGCCCTAAAGCCTATTTTTATCCAACATTTGCTTCAAAAAAAACCATCCCCCCAGGGCGTAATCTCTTTGTTGGTATACGATACATCAAATTCCATAAAACAAATTTACCTAATGCTACGCATTAGAAAAAATTACACTTAAATTCTATTGCGTAATTTGAGTTAAACAAAAATTTGAAAAATTTACTCTTGCAAAAAATTCTCAATGCTATGCATTAGAGATTTCTACTCAAACATTTAGCTACATTCTATTATTGACAGCAGTTGTAGCCCGAATTCCTTTTATAAAATTACTCAATACGTAATTTAGGTTAAATCGGACAATTTTAAAATATATAATTGATATTATCTATCAAAGCTTTAAATCGTTTTAATCAATTGTTAATACTGTTATTAACTTTTCACTAAAAGTATAAACAAATAGCAACCTTTGCAGGAATCATTCGTAATGAACATTAGAATTTAATATACACCAACAAATCAACCAAGAATACCGATATAATAAAATTAATTATCGACAATTGGTTTAAATTTAAAAATATTAAATAAACAAAAATTAACCTTTTGATCGTTTAGCTGAGGTATTAATCTTAGAATATAAATCTAAAAGTTGTTGTAAAATGAGGAGTTATGAAAAGCCGATTGTATATATTCTTAATGTGTGTGTTTCTGTGCATCTCATCAATTGCTTACTCTACCCATATTGTAGGCGGTTCTTTAACGTATGTTTATAACGGGGGCTCAAGTTATACTGTAACATTAAAACTTTACCGTGACTGTGGCCCTAATACCGCTGGATTTCCTAACTCAGTAACTATTAACGTTGAAGGGTATAATGGAGCAGCTTTTTCACCGAGTTTAGATATTACTATGAACTTAGGAGTGGTAAGTACAGTCCCTCCTTCCCTTGATCCTTGTGCAATCACACCGAATCCGATCCCCTGTGTTCAGGAAGGAATTTATACCAGAACTGTAAATAATCTTCCACCAAACCCAGGAGGTTATCATTTGAATTATCAAGTAATTGCACGAAACCTTGGTTTAAGTAATGTTAATGCTACTTGTAATTGCATAGGCTCAAGTTTTTACGCATTCATTCCAGGGAATTCAGTTATTTGGGCAGAAGATTTTACTTTAGCAAATAATACAATAGTTGATAACGGAGCTACAGCATGGAGTATCGCTAATGTTGCAGGATATCCTGCTCCGGTCACAGCACGGGTAAATAATAATTTATTTGAAATTACAGGTGCA